>JBAVWM010000195.1:0-7614 GCA_049697815.1 Methanoregula sp.
GAAGGAGAGAAAACCAGCTACGTCTCTACGAAAGAGGCCGGAGAATACATTGTGCTCTTCAGCTCGCTGTACCAGAAACTGTTCGACACCACGCCCGGGTTCAAGCTGTAGCTGTCGGGGACCCTCTTTGCAGCGTACCCGACCGGGAGTCCCGGGGTCTGATACCGGATCAGAGGAGGCCGGTTGGTGGCCCTGCTTAACCTTCTCTGCCGAAGAAACCCCCCTTATCAGGTCATGGAGGCCGGTGGAGCCGGCAGGGGTTGGGGACTTTTATCCATCAGGAAGCAGAGACCGCGATGCCCTGGTCCGGTGAGATTAAGGCAGAGCAGTGCAATACCGGTACCCGGTCAGGGTGATGTGAATGCCGTTTGAATGCAGCCAGTGCGGGGAATGCTGCAGCCATCTTGGGCTGGTCCATATCATACAGGAAGACTACGGGAATTATCGCTTCCTGCTCAACAACCAGTACACGGGTGAAAAAACAACGGTGACCGTTGACCCGGACAAAATTACCCTCTTCCATGACACGGGCATTTTCCGGGAGCGCCCCGAGGCCTGCCCGTTTTTCCGGTATGACCGGGCACCTGCGAAAGGATATTGTACCGTTCACCTGACACGCCCGGAAATCTGCCGCGACTATGGCTGCTGGCGCCTGCTGATTCTCGGTGCCGGAGGAAAGCGGGCCGGCAGGATCATGGGCCGGCGCCACCTGGCATCGGAGGACGAAGCGCTGACCCGGCTTTTTGAAGTGCATATCAACCACCTTGTTGAGCCTGATGATGCTGCCTGGGATGAGCGGGTGATCCGGGTGCTTGGTGCGGGAGGGTATACAGTGCGGACGTAACCCGGCACCGGGTCGTTGTCCCGGAAGAACCGGACACTATTTTTTATATAACAATCACCGGTAACGGTGAATTATGTATTGTATCATCGTAAACATACCAGTTTTCACTGATTTTTATGCGGGCAAATGCCGGCAATTCTCTGGCAGAGTCCTTTTGTTTCTTTCAAAAATGGTAAACTGTTTGTAGGAAATCCAGATCCGGACAATGCCCGGACGGTCATCGGCCATAAAACGCTGCCACATCAGGACTACCCCCCAACAGGGTACGATCATGGAGCTCGTTCCTGTAATGTTACTGCCCGGCCGGTACAATGATGCCGGTGGATTGAGGAAAAATTCCCGGTTCATTCGGTTGCCGGGATCTGCCTATACTGCGGGCAGATGCAGCGTAATCAAATCTGGATTTTTTTTGATTTTGTAAAAAAAATTTATCAGGGCTTTTTAGAACTCTGAATCCAGCAGCAGGCTGTCGAACATATATTGCGAAAGATTGGCCTGCGAATCGGCGTCCATGGAGGTACTGTAGAAAGTAAATACCCCGCTATGGTTCTTCCCGGTCACGACGTACGCGGTTCCGGTACCTTCAGCGAACCCTGTCGCATTAATCCTGGCGAAATCCACCCCTGTTCCCGGATAGGAAACTCCTGCCAGGGGGACCTGGGAGATGCTGCCAAGAGTGAACGCATCATTGCCCTCCAAATTCGCACAATCCTCCGGGTTCCCGAGAACCGAATTGATGAGATCCTTGTACATATCCTGACCCTGCATATCCTGGGGCCAGATATCCTGGTCGGTATTCACGATTTGAGAGTAAAAGAGCGTGCTGCCATCCGGAGAATAGTACATGCGGAGTTCCTGATCCAGATCGTAGGCGTACGTGACCGTGCACCCGGACGGCGCATGGTGATACTCCCGGAGTGGAGAGATGGTAACATTGGTGCTCCACGCAGCAGGGTAATCGATGGAATACTCCTCACCGGTGTACCGCACAAAACCGCCGGTCTCCGGGTTCCCTGCCGGTGGTGCCGGGGAAGTCGCCTGCCCTGCCGGGCCGGTTGTGGCCGGGATGGTGACGGGGGTGGGAATGGTACCGGTCTGCCCGGGAAGTGTGGGGGGCGGAATAAAAACGGGAGCCGATGTAGTATTCATGCCGGTATTCACCGGCACCTGCACCATTGTTTTGTCCGGCTGTATGCAGCCACTGCATGCGAGCAGGGCAAACACCAGCACAAGAACACCGATAGTTCCGCGGATTATCATCAACGAAGTATTTCCATTGCTGGTATTAAAACTGGAGGTCCGGTTCATTCCCGGGCAAGGCAATGTTTCATAGCGCCATGACCATCGGGGCATTGTCGGGATTTTGATTTCATGCCGGGAATATACGATAATCGGACAAAGAACATGCTTATTTTTTTCCAGAACTATTTTTACAGGAACCTGTTTACTAATAATTGTCAGATATTAAAAAAAATGACACGGGAAGTGCAGCATGACAGGGAAGATGAAATGTACGCACTGCGACAAGGACGCAATAGGCTACCAGGGGTTTGGCTGCTGTTCCGAATATGTGTGCCTTGACCATGCAGGCAGTTTTGTTCTTGCGCTGAAGCCCGGGGAAAAACAGGTTTCCGGTGAATGTTACTTTGAGCGGTTCTGAACCCCCGGTTCTTTCAACTCAAAAAAAATATGCAAGGTACCGGGTAATCCCGCCCGGGGCTCTCCTTTCTTCGCAGAAACCTCAAGCACTATGCCAGCCCGTGCATACGACCGCCAGCAGGAGCAGGAAAACAGTCCGGATACCGCCTTCTTATCTCACAGGATACGTTCTGAACATCCGCCTCAGTATCGACAACAATGTTACCGACCAAAATTGATACATCAACCGGGATCGCATGTGCAGCAACATGGGCACCACCGGGAACTTTAGCGGCCTTTCCCTTAAGAGGTTCAGTCATTCCTGTATCAACTCCTCTGTCGTGTCCGGATGGAATGATCTGACCATGCTCTTGCATGAATTATGACTCCCGAAACAAAACAGCAGAGCGCGGAGAGGGAGATACCCATCTCTCTCAAATCACGCCAGAACTTCCGGTATCGTACCGGTCAGTCCTTCATCCGGTGTTCCGCAGAAGGGGATGACGTGTGGTCCCGGCCTGCTATTCTATAACCTCTGCCCGCCAATAGTATGAGAGTCATATACGGTTTTGGATAATTATCGCCCCGGGATTTCCGGGCAAAGGATCTCACCTCCTGTTATCTTCGAACCCTTCCTCTCTGGAAGACCGGATCTCCGTTTGACATCAGATCTGTCTGCCAGAGATAATGACAAGGTCAATCCTTCAATGAAAAACCTTTCCATAAAACCTGAAATCGCCGGCACGAGATCCGGGTATGTCATCCGGTTCACCTGCCCGCAGTGCAATGCTGAAAACCATATCGTCAACAAAACCCCCCGCGACCATTACAAGCTGGCCCGGGAGGCGGCCTGTACCTGCTGCAGGAAACGGTGTGTCGTCACAACCCCCGCGATGACGCAGAACCCGGGATATTCTCCGGTGCTGGTAAAAATACCGGTCACAAAATAATCTCCGGATACTCCCGGCCGGAACGGTCCCTTCTTTTCATTCAGCAGGGATGTGCAGATACAAACATCGGGAAAAGGATTTCTTTTTCGTGTTCCGCGAAGGGGCGGTATGCATACCGGAAGATCCGGTAGGTTGGCAGGGAAAACCTGACGTCTTTACCCGGTATTTTTACGATCGTTTACGTGAACGACCAGAAAATCCAGACAAGACCGATGCAGGGTGCAGGAGCGCCGTTAGGAAACCACCACCTTGTCCTGACCGGGCTTTCTTCGGCTCTACTACACCAGTCCGAATCCAGCTCGTCTTTTCCCGGCAGCGATTCCAGCCAGCAGATAGTCACGTCAGGGTACCGGTTGCTCTTTTCCCCGTCTTGCAAAGAAGCGGCCTTCAACAGTCCGTTGTCCGGGCGATGGGTGCGGGATGCGTCAGAGAAGTCCCCGGGCCTCATCGATAAGTTCGATCATGTACCGGTGGGGATAATCGCATTTCCTGAAGGGAGTTGTTCCCAGGATATAGAACCCGAACCGGGATTCCCTGATCCGGTTGGTGTACAGGAAATTCAGCATCGCGCTGATCGACTGGGAGGATTTCCGGGACAGGTGATGGAACAGGGCAATGTCCCTCGAAGTTACCACGGCCCGTATCTCTTTTTTTGCGAGCAGGTAGGCACAGATGAGGTGGGCGCACTGATAACGCCGCGTCGAATCTGTACGGATATGTCTCATTTTAACCTCCTTTTCCTGATTTCTCATGCTTATTTGGTTCTTCTGGTGATATAGTTGTTTATTGCGGGCAAAATTAAAAAAACAAAAAAATCCTGCCCCGGATTTCTTTTCCATCCTGGGGTGGCCAGCGGACAATATGTCCCGATCAACAGGAGCGGCGAACGGTGATATCTCCCGTATGACCCAACGGTAAATTCAAATATTTTCATACAATATTTACATGACGTGGAGAAGATCTACAACTGTGTAAAAACCGATACCGGTGTGTCACTGGACTGGATGGAGGGGAAACGGAAGAACTCAGAACACTTTACGTTTCCGTAGCTGGAGACCATGAGAATCCCCGTCCAGGAGCTCATGGATAATCCCGTGCTCTTCAGGATTGACCTGCAGGAGCACAAAATAGAGCGGAGCCAGGCAGTTCGCGAAACGTATTAGACGGCGGCAGGATCTGTATCCGGATACGCATCCCGGCATACCTGCAGCAAAGAGTGATCCAAAAAAGGATTGTTGTTTATCTGTTTCCTGTTCATTGTGGCCGGGTTTTTTTAAGACGGATATCGAGCACACCATTTCTCCTACTCAGTCTTGCCCCGGAAACCGTGACGTTGCCCGGGAGCGGGATCACGTGGTGCAGGGAGAACGATAGCCGTTCACGCTGGCAGTTCCCGCCCGTATCGCCGGTTCTTTCCTCCTCACGGTAACAGGTGATTTTCAGAGTATTTTCATTGATTAAGTCAACGGATGTTTTTGAATTTCCGGTTCCCGGGATCGTGTCAAGGGTCACCGTCACTTCATCATCATACTCTGCGACTTCTGCGTTCAGGTTGTGTACTGACTGGCAAATAATGTCGGGGACTTCCCCTTCAGGCAACAGCGGATTATCAGCTGGTTCAAGAGCAAGCTGGTACAGGTAGTCCATGGATGCTCTGAGTTCATCGAGTTCATCATAGATTGATCTGTGAAATCGTCGTACCATTTTCTCTACCTCCTGCTTTTCGTTGCCCAGGTGCTATCCCACCTGGATACAGGGACAGGTGTTGTCCGGACCGATATACGTTGTGGTAAAAAGTCAGGGATTTTTTATGGTGGCCATAAAAGGCTGAAATGGTCAGCTTTTTTGGGAATGAGGAAAAAAGAAGGAAAAAAACGGGATTACGAGAAAAGAATGGGATCGGCCCGGCTCCCCATCCTCGAAGAACTCCGTTCGTCTCCGTTCTCGTTCTGATTGAAGCCGGCCAAAAAAAGGTTAAATATACCGGTTTCTTCGCAGCCAGTCAGTCTGCGGCTTGAGGTATCGGTAAATAATATCGCACTTCTCGTCCTGGAAACTCCACGGAGTAACGATCACGGTGTCGCCCTCCCGGATCCAGGCCCGTTTCTTGATCTTTCCCTTGATCCGGCCCATGCGGGTGACACCGTCCATACACTGGACACGGATATGGTTTGCCCCAAGCATCGTCAGGGCAAGGGCGAACTGTTCATTGTTCCATTTCCTGGGCAGACGAACACGGGCTACCGGAGAACCATCAGGGTTCACGGCATTCGGATCTGCTGCTGCTTCATTGTTTTTCTTGTGAAAACCCATTCAACCAACTACGTATATATAAATATATACGGTGCCTGACACGAAGAAGGTATGTATGCCACCCACCGGAAATTACGGGCATGCCGGGTACCGGTCCAAAAAACGGATGGTGGAAAGACCGGGGGTGGTATCCGGTTTTTTCCGCGTAGTTTCTCTGAGGGAGTATCCCGTTGGGCCGGGGGCCTCAATGAAATCTGTAATCTCCCTTATTGAATCCTGATACCGGAACAATGAATGACCCCCCAGGATCATCCACCGACCGTTGACCTGGTGGCCGGCCATTATCGGTACCATAGATAGACATATGATGCCACGAAGCAATGGTAGCCCAACACGGCATGGCGATGTTTTACACGCATCAGCCCGGTCGCGCTGACGATGTTCTCGTCCGCCGGGCGGGTTCCCTGGCAATGGATTCACGATGCAGAAAACCACCGGTGAATCCGGTGGAATCGGACCCTTGCTTCCATGATGCGAAAGAACCAGGGAGTATGAACAGCTTTACCGGGAAGAACAATGAAAATAAACAGGAAATAACATGTCACAACAACTTGGCGGACAGCCTATCATAATTCTCAGGCAGGGAACAACGCGGAACCGGGGGCAGGAAGCCCAGAACAGCAACATTGCAGCTGCAAAAGCGGTGGCAAACGCGGTCCGGTCCACGCTCGGGCCAAAAGGCATGGACAAGATGCTTATCGACGGCATGGGGGATATTATCATCACCAACGATGGCGCCACCATCCTCAAAGAGATGGACATCGAGCACCCTGCAGCCAAGATGATGGTCGAGATCGCAAAGACCCAGGACGATGAAGTCGGCGACGGTACGACCTCGGCAGTCATTATTGCCGGAGAACTCTTGAAGAACGCTGAAAACCTGCTCGTCCAGCAGGTCCACCCGACGGTAATTGCCGAGGGATACCAGCAGGCTTCGTTAAAAGCCCTCGAAATCCTTTCCACCATCGCCGTCAGCGTGAAACCCAACGATAGCGCAATGCTGACCCACGTTGCGGAAACGGCGATCAGCGGCAAGGGTGCAGAGGCGTACAAAGGCCTGCTCTGCGATATTGTCGTGCAGGCGGTTACGATGGTAGCGGATCCGGACGGGACCGTGGATATCGGGCACGTGAACATACAGAAGAAAGTCGGCGGCAAAGTGGAGGATACGGAGCTCATCGAAGGCATGGTGATTGATAAGGAACGGGCAAACCCGGGAATGCCCAAAATTGTGAAGAACGCAAAAATCCTCATTCTCAACGCGGCGCTCGAGTACAAAAAGACGGAAGTCAACGCGAAGATCAATATCACACGGCCCGATCAGGTTCAGGCATTTCTTGACGACGACGAACAGATGGTCCATACCATGGCCGATAAGATCGTAAAAAGCGGTGCAACGGTCGTCTTCTGCCAGAAGGGCATCGATGACATTGCCCAGCACTACCTGACAAAAGCCGGCATTTTTGCCGTCCGCCGTGTCAAGAAGAGCGACAGCGAGAACCTTGCGCGGGCCACCGGAGCCACGATTGTCAACAGTATCGATGCCATCACCAGGGGCGATCTCGGGGCTGCCGGTCTTGTGGAGGAGAAGAAACTCTCCGGCAAGGAGATGATCTATGTCTCAGGATGCAAGGACCCCAAGGCGGTCTCGATCATTATCCGGGGCGGGTCAGAGCATGTGATCGACGAGCTCGAACGCGGCATGCACGATGCACTGATGGTTGTCGGTGAAGTTGTTAAGAACAAAAAGGTAGTCGCGGGCGGCGGAGCTCCTGAAACCGAACTCTCGCTCCAGCTGAGGCGCTATGCCTCCACGGTAGGCGGCCGCATCCAGCTTGCCATCGAGGCGTTTGCTGCCGCACTCGAGAT
>JBAVWM010000196.1:0-16025 GCA_049697815.1 Methanoregula sp.
GATACGGACATGTATTCGAGTATTTACCGCGTGTATGAGGGAAGAGTAACCGGCAGGACGATTCCCGAGAGCATGATCCCGAGCGAAGCCCAGGTCTTCCGCGAGGGGATGGTTGGCGGTATCGAGGGGACATCCCGGGAGGTCATCACCGGCCAGGATGTGGACGGCAACTTGTCGAAAAAGTCCCTCGTCCTCCGGGGAATCGTCGACCTTGCAACCGGGAGTGCGTCGGAGATGGTCTATACGCCCGCTGCAGCTGTCTACACGATGAAAGACTACGTTGACAAGGGCGGGGACTCGATCCTCGGGGCGTTTGGTGCCGCGATGAAGGATGTCCTGATTGGGGAAGGCATCGGGCGGGGTGTCGGGCTTCTCGGAAAATATGGAGGAAAGCTGTTTACCAAGGTTGCAGACATCATACCCACGTCTATTACCACCCCGATCAAGGAAGGGTTCGAGAGGCTCACAACGCCGATCAAGGAAGGGTTCGAGAAGTTAAAAGACGTGCTGGATACCGAGGTTAAAAATCCCTTTGCCTCCGTTGAGACCCCGGCCCCCGCCGGTCTGTCAGGGCACCGGATACCCCCGAAAACCGATGCGCAGCTTATCGATGAGATCGACAAGGTAAAAGCGACCGGAGAACCCCACCCGGGCCTCAAGGATGCCAAGTTCGATGCCGCGGACCTCCCCCCGGACCTTGCGGGTATGACCGTAAAAGACCAGAAGGTAGTGAGGATGGTTGCCGACAAGCACGGTGTTGAAATTCACATGAGGCCGACGAATCCCGATGCCGAGAAATGGATCAGCAGCGGTAAAGCCCATCCCAAACCCGAGGCGCTGAAGGCCAAGACGATTGATGCGGATGACGTCCACCTTGGCTACGATGAAAATTCGAAGGGCCTGGTGGCGTGCAAGGAGCCAAAGCCTCCCAACCCGGCGGAGATCCCCCCGGACAGACTGGCAAAGGTCAACGAACGGTATGATCAGCGCCTGCAGGAGTTTAAGGACCAGTCAGAACACTTCCGCCAGATGGAGGCCGAAGGGAAGATCACGTGGAACAAGGACACCGGTCTCATCACTGATGCCAAGACCGGGAAGCCCTTTGCCGGGGATAATGATATGTTTGCGATTACCGATGCCGCGACCGGTAAACGGGTATCCCCGTTTACACAACGACAGGTTCTCAAGGATCTCGAGGCAAACGGCACGATAGCGCACCCGGATCATATCAGCTTTGATTATTCTAAGCTTCCCGATACACCTCCGGGGGGCGGGGCACAGTCGTTGGTCCCCGGTGCGCCGCAGTCAGATTTTTCAAAAGCAGCCGGTATCGATACCAAGATCCTTAACGGCCACACGCAGGGTGTGGAAGGTGCAAAACCCCTCAATACCTACAACCCCCTGAACGGGAAATGGGGAACAAGCTGGTATAAGGGGCCGACCCAGCGATCGTTCGTCGAATCGGTTAAGGGTACCGGAGATAATGTCGGGAAAATAATCGGGTATATCAAGAAAGGCGTCGGAGGGTCCTGATGCACACTCCCTTTAGCCGCGAGGAATGGCTGGACCTGCTGGACCGGTATTTCCCGGCCTACAAACGGTGGCAGGACCTCGATTACCAAATCTCCGTGGCCGGCAGTACCGTACCGGAGGAGCTGGTGAAGGAACATGACGAGCTTACCTGCCTGCTTTCGGACCTCCGCTCGCAGTACCAGGCAGGTCTCCCGTTCCTTCCCGTATCCCGGTGCCCGTACTCCGCACAGGTGGTATACCATTCGATCGACCCGTTCGGGATCGAAGGGCTCTGGTGGAATTATTCCGCACCGGTGCGACCCATGGAAAACCTGCCTGTCACGTTCCATGCAATCACCGGCGCCCTCCGCATGAAGGGCGCAGCCGCGAATGCCCCCTTCGTGTGCGTGCCGGGGCCCGGCGCTCCTTATGTCCTTCCCGTGGTCCTCGAAAACAAGCATATCACCGCGGTCATCTCGTCCCTGCCGATTGGTAACCATACCGGGTACGTGATCACTTATTTCTCTGACAACGAACAGGTGCGTGTGCCGCGACCGGACAGCTGGGGGATGGACCACTGGGAACTGCTCGACCGGAAGGGAACATTCCAGTGGGGCAAGGGAAACGCTGGAATACACGAGGCGGGTTTCGATCTCGCCCCCTGGGTGGAGAAGAAAAAACTGTTCTGGATCCGGCCGAGGGACCGGACCCTCGCCCTGCGGTCCGGTACGGCAGGGTGCCCGTATGTCGGGCTTGACGGGACCCATAATCTCCAGCGGGTAAGGGCGGGCATTGTGCAGCAGGAAGAATTGCAGGAGTGATGATGAGTATGGAAGAGAAGAGCACGGATACAAAAACGCTTCAGATTGGAAAGGACCATATCGTACCGCTTATCGCTCAGCTCAGTCTGGTCGAGAATGACCTTTCGGGGCTGTTCGACATCCCGCTGGCATCGGAACCATCGGCGAAGTCTGCGGATGCGTGGTGGCAGGCACAGAAGGAAGAGGATCAGCACACGTACCGGGGCGCCCTTGCGGCAATTGCCGCTCCCATGCTCATCGCTGATATCGGGATCAATGCACGGAACGAGAAGCTCATCATCACCCATGCAGTCGTGCCGAGCCTGCGCTGGAACGATCCGATGTACCTGCTTGCACAGGATACCGATACAACGCAATTCCGGCTGGAGTATCTCAAACAGGCAGACCTTTTCACCAATACGCTGCTCCTGTACCTGCAGGGAGCAGCGCCGGTCTACGAGATGGAGATGAAATTTGAAGTATCCGTCCGGGACTTTGCCGTCCTGCTTGCAACAGCCGATCTCCGGCAGCGGCTCCACTACCGGGCACTCCTTGACCATGAGGCCCCCCCGTCATCCGCCAAGGCGGATGATGTCATGGTGTCGGTAACGGAAGGGTTTGTCTATCCCGATCCCCGGTGGCTGCTCCCCTTCTCCCTGCCCGTGCTGCATATCAGCCCGTCTGCCATATCCAAAGAGTCCACCCGGCAGTCTCTTGATAACCTCGCAAAGACCGGCCTGATAAAAAAAGACTGGGACATGATCTCCCTTACGGAACCGGGAGAGCGGTTCTGCGAATCCGTGGCCGGCCGCACCAGCTGCATCAGGATCGATATCTGGGGTGCCGATGAGAAAGGGAAGCGCGGCCGTCAGAGCGTGCTCTTCATCCGCGGGGAGCACTTCCTCTGGTATGCCGGTACGAGCGGCAGGAAAGCAGACACTATGATCGTGACAACGATAGGCCTTGATCAGGCTGAAGCGCTTCTGAAGGAATTATTCACACCCCTCGCAGCACCAAAGCCCGGGGAACCCGCCCGCCCGGCGCCGGCAGTGGTACAGGCACCAACAAAGGAACCAGTTCCGGTGCAAGCATCAGCGCCAGCTGCTGCCGCTACCCCTTCGGCACCGGCGTATCAGCCTCCGCCGCCACCAGCGTCGCGGGATGCCACTCCGGTTTCAC
Source organism: Methanoregula sp. (assembly GCA_049697815.1). GTDB lineage: Archaea > Halobacteriota > Methanomicrobia > Methanomicrobiales > Methanospirillaceae > Methanoregula. The sequence continues at coordinate 3,492 of JBAVWM010000196.1, forward strand.
CCTCTGCCGGCGGTCTCGTTTGCAAGGCTTGTGGGAACCCGATCAAGCCGGGCGACAAGTTCTGCAGCAAGTGCCTCGTGAAAGTTCCGGAGGTTTCGGCACCAGTACAGGCCCCGGCTGGTACTCCACGGTCATCACCGAAGGATACCGCTCCGGTTCCGGCCACACCTCCTGCTGGGGGGGATGTCTGTAAGGCATGCGGGAGCCCGCTTAAGCCGGGGCTGAAATTCTGCAGCAATTGCGGGGCAATGATCAAGTGAGCTGCCAGATCTGCCGGCAATCCGGGACATTCGAGGAGCGAAAGCGATCGCATCCTGAACAATGAGGATGCATCAGGAACCTCTCTTGCTCTGTAATTACGTGCAGCAGATACGGACCGTTAAATCTGCCTGAGCTCCATCACCTTCAAAATATCCGTCCGGGTCACGATCCCAAGGAGTTTGTCGTCCTGCATGATCGGGATCCGGCCGATATCCCGGGCAGACATGATCTTCAGGGCATCGATAACGGGAGCCGCCGGAGGGAGGGTGATCGGGTCCCGGGTCATGATGTCCCGCACCTGCATTGCCTCGCGGTCGATGGGGGAAGTCCGGTTGACGTCCGCAAGGGTGATCATGCCTATCAGGGTATCCTGCTCGACAACCGGGAAGCCTAGGTGCTTGCTTGCGTACATCATGGTAATGATCTGGCTGACCGGCATGTTCGGCGGCACTGTCGTAACCGGGCTGCTCATCATGTCCCCGACCGTCACGTTCTGCAGCAGGTGGCTGTACTTGACGGCCGTGGACTCCATGTTCGCCCCGATATAGATGAAGAGGGCGATCAGGATCAGGAACGGGGAAAAGGCAAAGATCCCGACGATCCCGAAGATGATGGCAAAGCCTTTGCCGATATCGGCCGCGATCTGGGTTGCCCGGTGGAGTGGCATCCGGGTTGCAAGCCATGCCCGCAGCACCCGGCCGCCGTCCATGGGAAATGCCGGGATCAGGTTGAAGAGGCAGAGAATGATGTTGAGGACCCCGAGGTAGCCGAACAGGAAGATGAGGGCCCCGGCACGGGCCGGGTCCGGTACCAGGGTGGCGACGAGATAGACCAGGCCACCGCAGAAGAGCCCGAAGAGGAGACTTGCGATTGGCCCGACCAGTGCCATCGGGAGCTCGACCTTCGGGTCCGGCACGCCCTCCTCCATGCTCGCAACCCCGCCGAAGATCATGAGGGTGATGCTATTGATGGCGATCCCTCTTTTTCGGGCAAAGAGTGAATGGGCCAGCTCGTGGACCAGCACTCCGAAAAAAAGACCGCATGAGACGACTGCTCCGAGTATATAGGGCATAAAACCGCTCGTGATCAGGGTCGGGTCAATGGGTACCTTGTAGAGTTCCTGGAGCATACCGACTGTTACGGAGACCTGGCTGCCGATGATCCAGGCAAAGAGCGGGATGACCAGAACAAAGGTATAATGGATGTGGATCGGGATACCAAAAATGCTCCCGATCCGATAAGACCCGTTCATAAACAAAGGATTATCTTTTTAACTCTTAAGTATATACTTTCATCTGATAACGATGGAAACCCAGATTACGGATTTGTTCGGGCTTCAGATCTATACGGACAAGGGAATGTTTATCGGCGAAGTCGAGGATGTTCTCATCGACGTGGACCAGAAGAAGATTGAGTCGATCATTGTCGGCAAGGTCAACGACCAGCTCTTCGAGCTCAAGAACTTCAAGGGCCTCAAGATACCCTATCGCATCATCAGCGCGATCGACGACATCGTTCTGGTCCGCCACCTGCCGGGTGCCTTTACCGGTAGCAGCACTTCGGAAGATTAAGGCAGCGGCCGGAAAACAGCGGGAGACCCTGCCATATTTTATCGGTCCTCCCGCGTGGTATTCGTATGGAAAACCGGGAAATATTTTCAAATATAACGACTATTCCCCCTGTTTTTGTCCGGCTTGACGGGCGGGCGTTCCACCGTATCGCGGACCGCCTTGGTCTTGAGAAGCCCTTTGATAAGTTTTTCCATACGGCGATGGTGACCGCCTGCTCCTCGCTTGTTGCGGAAAGCGGGCTCAATCCCGATTTTGCGTACACGTTTTCGGACGAGATCAGCCTTTACTTCACGAAGCTCCCATTCAGCGGCCGGGTGGAGAAGATCGATTCGGTTGCCGCATCCTATGCTGCCAGTTCCTTCACGCTCGCCCTTGGCGGGACAACGCTTGTTGCGTTTGATGCCCGGGTGATCCCGGCAACTCCCGCGTACGCGGCCGAGTACCTGGCCAACCGGCAGGCAGAAGCGTGGCGCAACCACATCAACGCCTACTGCCAGCAGGCCCTGGTAGAGGAGGGGGTGAATGCCCGGAAAGCGGCTGAGAAGCTGAAGGGCCTGCACGCAAAAGATCTTCATGAGATGATGTACAGACGGGGACTCAACCTCGCGACCACCCCCGCGTGGCAGCGCCGGGGTACCCTGATCTACAAGCGGATCACGGAAAAGGAAGGGTTCAACCCTCTGACAAAGAAAACTGTTATCGCAGAGCGGAGCGCGGTTGTCGCTGAATCGGATCTGCCGCTGTTTACCAGTCCTGAAGGGAAGGAGTTCCTGGGGAACATGCTGGGCGGGGTGTGAGTTCACTCGCATTTTTTACTTGAGCAACTGTTTTCGGCAACCCTGTATACACAAAGACAAAAATTCTGACTATGTTCATTCGGTTCAATCTCATTTTATTAGGCCCTCTTCTCGCATCATTTTTCTTCGCAGGGTCCATCTCACAAAAATCTGCAGAAAATCTTTCGAATCCGGGTAGTGTTTTGTCCCCTTTACCATCTGGCTTGTGATTCCACCCCCCTTCGGGGGTCGCTCGGCCGCCTCGTCGGGGTCTCGCTGGGCAAGGTGGTTGAGTGAGCAAATGTTTCTGATCCGCCGCAGGCAGGGCACCCCGCCGGGGACAGCGGCACGTATCCTTATTGGGGGTATGGGGGCAGCAGCCCCCATCAAAGATCAAAACCAGATATAATTCCAAACCACAACCAATCTCCGGAAAAAAATTTTCAATCACCCCCTCACACCCCGCCCGGATTTTTTCAATCGCGATCCGATTGATCGGTCGGATCACTCACGCCGGAGAGGACAAAATATTGTAGGTTGTACAACCCTATTGTAGGATAATTATCCTACAATCGGCTCACTAACTAACACCCGATGATCGCGATTGAAAATTTTTCAGCAGGATCGGGTGCATAAAATACTACAAAAAAGTGAGGAGATTATTCCGCCTTTGCAATCCCGATCGTCATCGCAACGCCCTCGACATCCCACTCCTTAATCGAGGCAAAGCGTCCCGGGTCGGGCTGTGACCCGTCTTTCGAGAACCCGAAGAACTTCGCCCGGACCTCGTCGGCGATCATCGCAATCGTTGTATTGTCCATGAGCAGGGCGAGCACCCGCTTGTCACCCACGACAGCTTCGACATTGATGTTGTCCTCGACCGCAAGATCGAGCTGCTTCCTCATATCCTGGATCCGACGGATCACTTCCCGGGCATAGCCCTCCGCTTCAAGGTCCGGTGTGAGTGCCACGTCCACGTACACGATGGCATCGGTCATCGGTGCAGAGAAGACGCCTGCCGGGAGTTTTTCGGTGAACGTGACGTGGTCCGCACTGATCTCGAACGTCTCGCTGCCACTGCCCAGCACAAACGTCTTTTTGGCGTCAACTGCTGCCTTGATCGCATTGCCGTCCGCGGCCTCGATGAGTCCCTTGACCTTGAAGGAGTTCTTGCCAAAGCCCTTCCCGAGCGCCTTCATCACCGGTTCGGCATGCCAGCCGACCCGGTCCCACCTGCCCATGATGACCGAGACCTTCCGGGCATTGGCCCGGTCCATGCAGACTGCGTTGAGCCGGTCGATCGCGTTCTGTACGGCAGCGGAGCTCGTGACTACGACCACTTCCGCCACCGGCCACCGGAGTTTCCGTTTGCCGGTCTGCCGGGCATTCTGGGACGCTTCGTCAAACGAGCGGACGAGGGCGACTGCTTCTTCGAGTTCATTATCCACAAGTGCGGTGTCACCGGCATTCCAGTCCAGCAGGTGGATGCTCACGGGGTCCTTGTCGCACCGCAGGTTGTGGTATATCTCCTCGGTAAGGTGCGGACAGAAGGGGGCGAGCAGCCCGGTAAGCCGCCGCATGACGTAATAGATCGTCTCGTAGGCAAACACCTTCTGCTCGCTCTCACCCTCAAGCCACATGCGGGGCCGGACGAGCTGGACATACCAGCGCGAGAGATCTTCGAGGATGAAGTTCACCAGCTCGCGGGTTGCCCGGTGGAGCTGGCACTCTTTTGTCGCGGCATCGACCGTACCTGCAACCGAGTTGATCCGGGAGATGATGAACCGGTCCTCGTCCGGCATCCGGGCAAGGTTTGCCCGCACATAGGTATCGTCCCAGACTCCGTTCTCCGAGTGCGGTTCGAACTTGTCGAGGATCATGTACGGGAGCGGGAAACGGTATACGTTCCAGAGGATGTTTATGGCCCGGTTGATCGTCCCGACCCCTTCCCAGTTGAACTTGAGGTCGTCCCACGGGGCAGAGGACGAGAGCACGTACAGGCGGAGCACATCGACCCCGACCTTCCCGATGACGTCCGAGGGGTTCACTACGTTCCCGAGGCTCTTTGACATCTTCTTGCCCTCGGCATCGAGAGCAAAGCCGTGCATGCAGACGCTCTTGTACGGGGACTTGCCAAACGCGATGGTGCTGGCGCCCAGCTGCGAGTAGAACCAGCCCCGCGTCTGGTCCTGACCTTCCGTGATGAAGTCTGCCGGCCAGAGGGCGTCGAACTCTGCCGTCCTCCCCGGGTACCCGAGCGTTGCCCACGAGGCGACCGCCGAGTCGAACCAGACATCGAAGATATCCTCGACCCGCTTCATGGTGCCGCCGCACGCGCACGGGATCGTGACCTTGTCCACGTACGGGCGGTGAGGATCAGCAATCGTCTTGCCGCTCAGCTCCTCCAGCTCGGTAATGGTGCCGATAACGCGGTACGCAGCGCAATTCGGGCAGACCCAGACCGGGATCGGGATGCCCCAGTAGCGCTGGCGCGAGATGCACCAGTCGCGGGCCTCCTTGATCCAGTCATAGAACCGGGCGCTGCCGGCCCATGCAGGATACCACGTGACTTTTTCCACTTCAGAGAGCATCAGGTCCCGCATCTCCGAGGCTTTCAGGAACCACTGGGAGGTTGCCCGGAAGATGATCGGGGTTTTGCAGCGCCAGCAGTGGCCGTAGCGATGGGTGACCGTCTCCTGTGCGAGCAGGTGCGGGCCGAGCGCCAAAAGGACATTCTCGTTTGCGTCCCGCACGTACTGGCCGGCAAACTCCCCTGCCTCGTCCCTGAACTTCCCGGCACCATCCACCGGGCAGACGATAGCGAGGCCTTCCTTCGTCCCGAGTACATAGTCGTCCCAGCCATGACCGGGTGCGATATGAACCATACCGGTATTTTCAAGAGTAACGAAGTCCGCGACAACGACCTTGTGGTCGATGTCCCGCTGGAGCGGAACCTGCAAGCGGAGCGGGGAATCGTACGTCCCCCCCGCGAGGTCTGCACCCTTCTTTGTCTCAAGGACGGTGAAGTCCTTGTACCGGGCTTTCTTGAGCACGGGTTTTACGAGTGGTTCTGCGATCCAGAGGATTTCTTCGATCCCGTCTTTCTTTGCAAGCACCTTTGCGTACTCGAAGTCCTTTGCTACGGCAACCGCGACGTTGGCCGGGAGCGTCCATGGGGTGGTGGTCCAGATAACGAGATATTCGCCAGTCTTTTCACGGAGGGGGAACTTGACGAAGATCGAGGGGTCGCTCTCGTCCCAGTACTCCACCTCGGCGTCCGCGATCGCCGTCTCGCACCGGGGACACCAGTTCACCACGCGGTGACCACGTTCGAGCATCCCCTTCTCTTCGGCTTTTTTCAGGGTCCACCACGCAGCTTCGATATATTCGGGCATTACCGTCTGGTACGCGCCGGCGAAATCAAGCCAGACACCGAGACTTTCGAACTGGCTGTCCATCAGTTTCTTGTTCGTCACCGCGAAATCGCGGCACTTCTCGATGAACTCCTGTATCCCGTACTTCTCGATATCCTTCTTGGATGCAAAGCCGAGCGCCTGCTCGACCTTCACCTCGATCGGGAGGCCGTGCATATCGTAGCCCGCCCGGTCGATGACGTGGCGTCCGTTCATGCGGTGGTAGCGCAGGATGCTGTCTTTTAAGATCTTGTTCCACGCGGTCCCGATATGGATATGACCGGTGGTATAGGGCGGGCCGTCAACAAAAAAGAACGGTTTTCCCGTACTGCGGTGCTGCCGGACTGCTTTGTAGGTATCGTGGGTGCGCCAGTATGCCTGCACCTCACACTCAATCTCCTTGATATTGAAGTTCGCGGTGACTTCCTTCACAAAACCCCTCTTTCTCTCTTTTGGACGCTCAACACTGTGCGTGAAGAAATGTGTGCGCCCCGGCACAAAGTAGTTTTTCTCTCTTTGGTCGCTGGTGCCTATGATGCCGCCGGTCCGGGATCTGTAAAACCCGGACAACCATTACTGGCGTCAACTATTCCCGCAGGGAAGCAAGGTTCAGATCAGGATCGTAACCAATATATGGGATACTTATGTATTGAACATTATGAAGATCCCCGGATATTTGCTCATCACCGTGCTTGTTCTCCTCCTGGCAATCGCGGCCGGATGTACGACAACGCCCCCGCAGACGAATACCGCAACGCAGGCCCCGGCAACGGCAACCGCCCAGCAGACCTACTCAACCCCGCTTGCCACCCGCTCCGCATCGACAGCCGATATCGACACGACGATCAACGTCCGTTTTAATGAGCTTCTCTGCCTCAGTGTCCAGGACTATCTCGGTACCGACTACCTCTACCCCGACCAGAAATTCAAACTCCAGGCAGCACCCCCGGGCGCGAACACGATCGATGTAAATGTCCTCTTCGTCGATGAGAACGACCAGCTGAAGCTGCGGCAGGCCAAGCCGCAGTGGGACCCGGTCAAGAAAACCTGGGTCTACGACGGACCTATCCCGCTGGTCCAGTTCATTGATATCACCTCTCCCGTGGAGAAAACCTTCACGATAAAAACCCAGAGCAAGTATTACATTTGCGCCGACGACCGCAAGGAGTCCGGTACAAATGATGTTGTCTACCGTGTGCCGGTCAAGCTGACCCGGGTCTGAACACGGTTCCCGTACTTTTTTTGATGTTGCTCCCGCAGAATCCAGCCGGCAGTTCCGGCAATTTTTTATGGATCCCTTGGGATGATTGTACTGGGAAAGCGGTGTGCGGGGTCCCGGTTCCGGGCCTGCAATGCGATACCAAAAACGAGCGTGAATGACGATGGTGGAAACGTACCCCCTTCTGGTCGGAGGTGTGAAAAAACGCACCAGGGAGACCCTGAAAGTCAGGTTCCCGTATACGGGTGAAGTGTATGCTGAGGTCTGCCAGGCCGGAACAGCGGAGCTGAAAGAGGCGGTTGCAGCAGCCTGCCGGGGTTTTGAGAAGACACGGCACCTCTCCTCGCATGCCAGGGCACAGGTCCTGTTCCGGATCGCAGATGAGATCCACCAGCGGGCGGACGAGCTCACTGACATAATGGTGATGGAAGGTGGCAAGACCCGGAAGTTTGCCGCAACGGAGGTCGCCCGCTCGGAAATAACCGTCCGCACATCAGCGGAGGAGGCAAAACGGATCTACGGGGAGATTATCCCGCTGGACCTGAGCGAGGACACGCCCGGGCGGACGGGTTTTCTCCAGCGGTTCCCGCTCGGCCCGGTTGTCGGGATCGTACCGTTCAACTTCCCGCTCAACCTCGCCTGCCACAAACTTGCTCCGGCGATTGCAGCGGGGAACTCCGTGGTTCTCAAACCTGCCTCGGCAACCCCCGTCTCCAGCCTGATCCTCGGGGATATGGCCATTGCCGCAGGCCTTCCCCCGGAAGCGATCAGCGTGGTCCCCTGTGCGAGCGTCAGGGCTGAACAGCTTGCCCGCGACCCCCGCATCGCCTACCTCTCGTTCACCGGCAGCTGCGCTGTGGGCTGGCACCTCCGCGAGATCGCGGGACGAACCCGGGTGGGTCTCGAGCTCGGTGGCAATGCGGCGGTGATCGTCCACGAGGACGCAAACATCGATTACGCGGTGCAGCGGATCGCAACCGGTGGATTTGTCAATGCCGGCCAGGTATGCATCTCGGTCCAGCGGGTGCTTGTCCACCGCCCGGTGTACGAGCAGGCGCTTACGAAGCTCCTCGCCGTGGTCGGGGCGCTTCGCGTGGGTGACCCCCGCGACCCGGCAACCGATATGGGCCCGATGATCGACCGGCTCAAGGCGGAGGATGCCTACCGGAAGGTGCAGGAAGCAGTGAAACAGGGGGCAAAAATTCGTACGGGAGGAACTCTCGAAGATACCATGTTCTCCCCCACCGTCCTCACCGATACCACGCCCGCCATGCGGGTGAACCGCGAGGAGGTCTTTGCGCCGGTCATCTCGGTTGCGCCCTACGATACGTTTGAAGAGGCCCTCCGCATCGCCAATACCAGCGAGTACGGCCTCCAGGTCGGGATCTTCACGCAGAACATCAACCGGGTCATGCAGGCATTCTCCGAAATGCAGGTCGGTGGCGTACAGGTGAACGACATCCCGACCTTCCGCTCCGATGCAATGCCGTACGGCGGGGCCAAGGGTTCAGGGCTCGGCCGCGAGGGCCCGCGGTATGCGATCGAAGAGATGACCGAGCTCCGGCTGATGGTCATCAACCGGGCCGGTGGGGTGGAGTAAGAGCAGTATCCTGCATCAACGAATCTGAAAAAAATTACATTTTTTTATTCTGTCTTGATCTTCTCCGGGCAGAAGAACTGCATCAGCTGTTCGAGATGGTTGTATGATTTCTTGTGGTCAATGTAAATCCGGAACGACCCCGCATTGTCCATGAGGAAGGTGAGGTATCCTGAGAGCAGCACGGGCTTTTTCAGGGTGATGCGGACGATGTCCTTCTTCCATGCCTCGAAGACCTTGAGCCGCTCCAGCTCTTTGATGGACTTCTGGCGGGTGTCGACCGTCCTGCCGAAGAGCTCGTCCATGATGAACATGCCGAACTGGACGCCCTGTAACTTCCTGGCATCGAGATCGGGATTGCGGATGACAAAGACCCGCTGGTCGGTGGCATACACGCCATACCCGCCGGTTGACGACCCGATGGCACCCGCAATCGCACCGCTCACGCCATCTCCGGATACCTTGAGGGTGTTGCTTGAGATCCCGCCAAGGTACTTCTCCAGCCTGCCGGCATCCGCACCCGCCTGAGGCTCTTCAACCGTAATCATCTCGATCGCGGCGATCAGGGAACCTTTCCCGTCATAGACCGGGGAACCTTTTCCCCGGAACAGTATGGGCCTGCCCTTGATCTTCACGTGCTCTATCTCGCCGATATAGGTGTCCCCCTCCTTTTTTATGAGCGGCAGGTGTGAGGCCACGGGGCTGCCGGGCGGCAGGAAGATGTGGTCAATGAGCATGGGCATCCGCTTGCCATAGAACGGGATCGCGTACTCCTGCTGCCCCTTGCCCACCATCTGTGACCCCTCGACACCGGTCAGCTGCTCGATCGCTTTATTCCATGCAATAACCGTGCCGCTCTTGTCAATGGCAAAGACCGGGTTTTCAACCGACCGGATATTTTCAACGAGACTTTCCCAGTCATAGGCATCGGTCTTTTGCGGTGCCAAAGACGGTGCGGGTGCAGCTGCTGTCACGGGGACAAAAGCAGCATCTGGGCTGCCTTTCCCGTCAATCCGGACCAGCCCCTCCGCATTGCGTCCCGCCACCTGGTACTCCGAAACCGCACCATGCGCCGAGAAAAACCCGTGATACGACCACTGGAGCAACGGGGTTTTTCCGCTTTCAGTCCGGACGCGGTGCTCCACGAGGATGTCCGGCTTCACGGTGGAAAGGTTCTGGAGCTGCTCAAGGATCAAAGGCTTCTCATCCGCGGGGATCAGAGAGAAGAAGTTCAGGCTGATCATGTCGTTGTACTGCTTCTTGAAAAAATGCAGGCAGGACTCGTTTGCGTATATCAGAGATCCGTCCGGCAGCATGCGGCAGAGGAGATCCGGCGAGTTCTCGACAACGGAGTGATAGAACCGCTCCCACTCCATCATCTCGTGCTCGGCATTCTTCGTCGGCACGGTGGTATTGATGAACTCGATTAAGCGGGGGAACTCTTTTTCCGTACCAGCGCCTTTCTGCATATAAAAATCAGCGCCGCTGTTGAGGGCGTCCATGGCGATATGGGCAAGACGTTTTCCCGTCACGATCACAAAGAGGGACCGGCACCCCCGCGCACGGACCTCGCGGAGCAGGGAAAGGCCGTCGATGTCCGGCATGGCATAGTCGGATATGATCACATCGAAATACTCCATATCCAGCAGTTCGAGCGCTTCTGTGCTTGTGGCAACGGTCTTAACAGCAAATCCCGGTTCCCGCTCGAGGATGATCTTGAAAGAATCCAGGACGGCCGGGTCGTCATCGACCATGAGAATCGATATGGTATTGGATTGCGGCAAAGGATATCCTCTAGTACGTACGTCAATTTTTACTCTCTCAAAGTTAAAAAAGATAATTAAAAAAGAGTATAATAAACTCTGTCGATATTCCGGCCAGGCACAAAGCCGAATATGCCGGAACGGCACACGGGTTCTGTATGCAGATTGCAGTGATCGGCCATGCGCAGGCTGCACCCGGTGAATGCGGGGCAGCGTATGCCGCGGGGCGGACGATTGCCGGAAACGGAGCCGTGCTCGTGTGCGGGGGACTTGGCGGCGTGATGGAGGCCGCGTGCAGGGGGGCGAAGGAAGCCGGCGGGACCACCGTCGGTATCCTGCCCGGCACGGAAGGGGGCAACCCGCATCTCGACATTACCATCCGCACCGGTCTTGGCCATGCAAGGAACATCCTCGTGGTGCTCTCGGCCGATGCGGTGATCGCGGTTGGCGGGAGCTACGGCACCCTGTCAGAGATCGCTATCGCCCTCAGGACCGGCCTTCCGGTGTACGGGATACACACCTGGGATATCGAAGGCGTACTACCCTGTTCCTCACCGGAAGAGGCGGTGATGAGGGCTGTGCAGGATGCAGCCCGGTCCCGCACAGCCTGACCGCGACTTCCTGCCCGGTATTTCCTGTTTTTAATAAAATAAATTACGTGAAGCAGCCCAGCTGGCAGCCACGGATCTTGATACCATTTGCATTGCAGTATTCGGCAATATCCTTCTTGTGAATGGTATACTTTCCGGCGATGGAGAATGCCTGGGGGCAGGTGATGCTCTTCTCGATCCCTTCTGCCTTGAATGCCTGTGCAATCTTGTCTGAATCCATGGTAACAGTATCTTGTGTACTTCCTCATAGTGTTTACTCATTTTTTCCGGAAGCGTTCGCTTAATCGTCCGGCACCGCTAACCGGAGCGTGATGAAAATCGCCTTCGTCAGCTCCCGGCAGGATAAAGCGGGAGAAAATATCCGGCACCACATTACCCGGCTGCTGGATGCTGACGGCACACGCCTGCGGGAGCGGGGACGCTCGTACGAGTTCATAGAGGTTGACGGGCGGCTGATCCACGCGGAGGGAATCGATAAGAAGACCGATGCCGATCTTGTCATCTTCATTTCCCGGCATTCCAGCGTCAACCCGGTACCGGTCCTGACCGTGCATATCACCGGCAACTTCCGGGAAGCGGAACTGGGTGGCACCGCCCGTACGCTCGCACCTGCTGCAACGGCGATGATGCAGGCAACCCTCCGGGAGCTTAAAAAACACGGTCCCCGGGGCTACCGGGTCTCGTACGAGGTGACGCACCACGGGCCGACCGACCTATCCCTGCCCTCGTTCTTTGTCGAGATCGGCAGTACTGAAAAAGAATGGACGGACCCGGCTGCCGGGCTGGCCGTTGCACAGTCCGTGCTTTCTGCCGTCCCGCAGGACACGGTCCCGCTCATCGGGTTTGGAGGCACCCATTACGCTGCCCGGGAGACGGAGATCGCCCTCACCTCCCGGGGGGCGTTTGGCCATATCGCCCATACGCGGGAGATCGCGACACTCACGGAAACGATGATCAAGGCGATGATGGAAAAAAGCGGGGCGGTGGCGGCCTATATCGACCGGAAAGCGCTTAACCGCGAAGATCTTAATCGTTTATCAGGCATGCTTGCAACAACGGGAATCCCGCGACTCTCCGAAAGCGGGATCCTGTCGATGGGGCACCTGCCATGGGAGCGGTACCAGGCCGCACGGGAGATGGCAGAGCAGTTCTCGCCCGGTGCCCGGATCTATACCCATGACCTGCAGGAAGAGGGACCCCTTGCTCTCGTGCAGATCGATCCTGTCCTGCTGTACGAGACCGTAAAATCCGATGAGCCGGGCCTGGTACAATCGCTCGGCAGCCTGCCGGTCATCCACCTTGCCACGCAGGACAACCGCATGC
>JBAVWM010000197.1:0-3239 GCA_049697815.1 Methanoregula sp.
AGGATTCACCCGACAAGTATACACTACGGAAGTTATGACCATAAACAATAATGCACAGTGGACTATTAAGATCCAATAACCTTTTTTCTTTTTCTTACAGAGTTCACCCGGAAACACTCAAAAAACACAACCCCATCATGTGTTTCTGTGGGTGTTTTTTTCAGAGGAGAAATATATTTCAAGAAGTACAGTTCATATCCGATTGTTTGGGGTATCTGTAATGAAAAAATGGAATGCGATCGGTATTTTAACCGTCCTGGTTATCTGCATGGTTTTCATCGGCGGATGTACGAGGCCGGTGTCCACGGCCACGACTCTGGAGGCATCACCAACATCACAAATGGTTAATGAGGCGGTGCCGCAACAGGTAACAACACCTTCGGTACTAATTCCCCCAAACGGTTTCTGGGTTAAAGTCACGTATTCCGGAACATTTTCCGGAGTTGTAGGCAAGCCAGGATTGCTGAAAGATGTGGAAGACAGCGGGGATCACTTCTACCAGATCTCGACAGCGGACGGCCCGGTTTGGGTATCCATCCGTAAATCAGACGGATCATCTGCCGAGCTTGCCGTTGATGTTTACAAAGACGGAACCCTCATAAAACATGCTGCGACAACCGCGCCAAAGGGAATTGTCGAGTTTGAGGCATCCGTGGAGGCAGTTACGACAAAGACAACCGCTACGCCAACAATTGTTCCACCAAGCGGTGTCTGGGTGAAAGTCACATATCCCGGTAAATTTAACGGATGGTTAGGCGTACACGGGGATAATAGAATGAGGGTAGTGGAAGACAGTGGGGACCATATCTACCAGATAAATACAACTGATGGGGCGGTTGAGGTATCTATCCGGATTTCAGATTACTCATCTGACATACTTGCCGTTGATGTGTATAAGGATGGGGTCCTCAAGAAACATGATACAACAACCTCCTCGAGGAGATATGTTGGGTTCGTAGCTCCGGTAGTAACAGAATCAATACCCACAACTACTGTATCGTCATCCATTGAGACTGAGTCCGGCTCACTTATTATCCACACGGGGGGTATAGGAAAAGGTGTTTCGGTATTTATCGCTCGTGAAGGGATGGGCGTTCCATGGACTTACTTATACTGGAATGATGAATATTCATATAAGAATGCTGTAGGAAATGGCAGGTTTATCCAAGTGGAAATCTTACCCGACGGCAACTCAGCGATGGTGTGGCTTCCGGTCGGCAACTATACTGCGTATCTGCCAGATAAGAGCATTCATCATGCACCTGAGGAACAGAGATTTTCGATATTTGCAGACAGCAACACCCAATTATCGTTATTAGGTTATTCCTACCGCACTTCTTAAGACGGGGGAAGCTGATCCGGCAGGCAATGAAGGCGGATGCCGATGAGGCAAGAGTTTATCCGGCTCAAGAAGAAATATACGAAAAAGAATGCCTGAACCATGCGAGGTAAGGACATATCTCCCCCACCCTCTTGTTCACGTAGCCTGTGTATGGGGCCTTCATGGACTGTGAAAGCCTTTGAAGGTTCGATCAATTGAGGCCATAGTATGCGAGGAGCCGGATTCGAACCGGCGAACCCCTACGGGAATAGGCCCTGAACCTATCGCCTTTGACCTGGCTCGGCGATCCTCGCGCCTGTATAGATTACCCTGCCGGATTTAATAAATGTAGGGTGAAAAGAAAATTACGTTTTCCTCTTGGTGCGACTCTCACCTGAAAAGAAAATTACTTTTTCTTCTCGGTTCCGGCCTCCCGGGATAATTTCTTCATCTCACGGTCGCGGAGATCGTTTCTCCGTATCTTGCCGGAGATGGTCTTGGGCAGCGAGTCCACGTACTCGATGGCACGCGGGTACTTGTACGGCGCCGTGACTTTCTTGACATGGTTCTGGATCTCCCGCGTCAGGCCGTCCGATGCCGTATAGCCGGGCTTGAGGATGATGAATGCCTTGACAACGAGACCGCGGATATCGTCCGGCGAACCCACCACGGCGGATTCCTGCACCGCCGGGTGCTCGAGCAGGGCGCTCTCGACTTCGAACGGCCCGATGCGGTACCCGGATGCCTTGATCACGTCATCGTCCCGGCCAATGAACCAGAGATAGCCGTCTTCATCCCGGTAGGCCTTGTCACCGGTATAGTACCAGTCCCCGACAAAGGATTTTTTGTTCTCTTCGTCGTTGTTCAGGTACTCCTTGAGGAGGCCCACCGGGCGCGGCTTCGTGCTGATCGCTATCCTGCCTTCCTCGTGGAGGCCTACCGGTTTGCCGTGGTCATCCTGGAGCTCAATGTGCCACCCCGGCGACGGCCTCCCCATGGACCCGTACTTCGGTTTCATGCCCGGGAACGTGCCGATGCAGAGAACCGTCTCGGTCTGGCCATAGCCCTCGTAGATCGTAAGGCCGGTCGCATCCTTCCATGCCTTGATCACTTCCGGGTTGAGCGGTTCCCCGGCACTCGTGCAGTGGCGCAGCTCGGTGAAATCGAACTTTTCGAGATCGGCAAGGATCAGCATCCGGTAAATGGTCGGGGGGCAACAGAAGGTAGTGATACCATACTTCTCGATGAGCGGCAGGATCTCCGTGTTATTGAAACGGCTGCGGATATCGTACACGAAGATCGCACTCCCCTCGATCCACTGGCCGTAGAACTTGCCCCACGCACTCTTTGCCCAGCCGGTGTCGGAGAGCGTGAAGTGGAGGTCGTTTATCCGGAGGTCGTGCCAGAACCGTGCGGTCACGATGTGCCCCAGCGGGTAGCTGTGGTCGTGCACAACCATCTTGGGTTCCCCCGTTGTACCGGACGTAAAAAAGATGAGCATCGGGTCGGTGCTCTTTGTCTTCTTCGTCCCCGGGAGGTTGACAATCTTTGCCGATACCGGTGCGGGGTAGTTAAGTTCAACCGGGTAACTGATCCAGCCCGGCCGCTTCCCGTCGATCAGCACCCTGCAGCTCAGCGACGGGCATTCTTTTGCAATCTCGTCGATCTTGCCCGCATGCTCCTCCATGGTGATGACCATCTTGATATCGGCGAGATTGATCCGGTACTTGAGATCCTTGGGTGTGAGCATGGTCGGTGCCGGGCAGTAGATCGCCCCGCGCTTGATCAGGGCGATGGTGAACGTCCACCACTCCGGGACCCGGGGCAGCATGATCAGGACTTTGTCGCCCTTGTTGACCCCGTACTTTATCATGATATTGACGATCTGGTTCGAGAGCCGCATCAGGTCCCAGAACGT
>JBAVWM010000198.1:0-4633 GCA_049697815.1 Methanoregula sp.
AAAATACCGGGGATTCAAAAGAACAACATCAACGAAGTTCCTATTCATCTCCTTCAAAACCGAGTAATTCCTTGTTGGCTTTACGCTGTGCGTTCACAGTCTGTCTATCTCCAGTGTCTTCTGCCTCTTCCAGGGCTTTTTTTGCAATTTTCTTGCGCTTCTCTTCCATTGTTTCTGTCATGATGATCATAGAAACGTAACCTGTCCTAAGATAAATACATAGCGCCCGGAAAAACAAGGGATACTCCGGTGTGGATTCATCAACCTCATAACCCCCTTTTCCTTATCCTGATGAGGAGGATCGCTCCAACATCCGTCGACGTCATCCTGATACGGGTTATCCGGACGGGCAACCGCCCTTTTTATGGTATCCACGCCCATTATTCTTCATGCGCAGGAAATTATCGCTCCTTTCAGGACTTTTTGTGCTTCTCGTGGTATGCGTTTTTATCACCGGATGCACAACATCTTCTGACCAGGTGAACCAGACATCTCAGCCCTCGGTCACAACGACACCAGCAGCAGGCAGCGCACGGTACACTGCCGGGGATATTGTCCGGAATCCGGCATCCACGGCCACGACAGCATTGCTGATCATCAGGTACGATGCTGCGTCCGATACGTATGAACGCGCCCTGATCTATCCGAATGCTGACGGCAGCTGGGGGTACCGTTCGGACACCCGGACCGAGAAAACCGGCAGATCTGTAATAGATAAGGTGTATACCGAGATACTCGGAAACAAGAACCCGTCTTCCGTCCCCATCGGGACACCGACCATCATCACGCCGGAGGAAACAACCCGGGTAACCGTCTCGGCAACAGCGGTTACATTGGCGGCTCCTAAGCCTCCTTCCATCACGAGCATCATCCCGGATACCGGGTATGCCGGTACATCGGTCTCGGTGAAGAACCTGGCCGGGGAAAATTTCGTGGCCGGGGCAACCGCTGCGCTCTCCCGCAACGGGAGTAGTATCATCAGGGCGACAGATGTGCGGTTTGTCTCGAACAAGTCGATCATCTGCACGTTCGTTATCCCGTCTGACGCAGTTGCCGGGGCCTGGGACGTGACGGTGACGAACCCGGACGGCCAGTCTGATACCGTAACCAATTTCTTCGAAGTTCACCGGGATCCGAGTGTCTTGACTACGTCAAGCACGCTATCAGCGGGGACCGTGCCCATCACGTCTATCGATCCCTCGTTTGCGTACGCTCATGACTATAAGGAATTTGTCATTATAGGCTCAAAATTCCAGACGGGTGCCACGGTGAAGCTGCTGAGGGATGGTAAAACAGATATCGAGGCGTCAACGGTAAGAGTAATGACTGATACCGAGATACGGTGTTTCTTCGATATCCCCTACACATCCACGGGGACCTGGGACCTTCTCGTCACCAACCCGGATCAAACCTACGGAAGGCGGTTTGGGATTTTTGAGGTCAAAGAGTAAGGGTAGTCTGATTTCTCTCGCTCTTTTTTTATTGCATCCTTTTTTACTGTATCCTGACCGTCCTGCAAGTATAGCGGAATACTCAAGGGATTTTCTGAGGGCATGTATTCATGCGCCGTAACGCAGGGACACCGTGGTTGAACGGAGCATCCCCTTCCAATACAATTGGCTGCTACCTGGGCCACAATACTCCATAAGATTGATATTATTTATCGCGTTATACTAAAAACAGGAGAACTCATGCATATTCTGCCATGACCCCCCTGAACAGGATTGTATCAACGGCCCCGGATATCGGGGGGCAGAACCCGGCCGGTGACATTCCCACCCTGATCCGCTGCCTCAACAGCACCGATCCCTCTATCCAGTGGCATGCTGCCGAAGCGCTCGGGACCTGCGGAGAGAAGGCAGTACCCCTGCTTCTGACGGCCCTTCAATCCCGTTTAGTCCCTGTCCGGCTTGGGGCGATCGAGGCACTTGGGGCAATCCGCGATCCCCGTGCTGTCAACCCGATCCTTACCGTTATCAATCACGATGCATCTCTTGAAGTACGGTGGGCTGCGGTCCTTGCACTCGGTGAGATTGGCTCTCCTGATGCGGTCCCGTCTCTCGTGCCCCTGTTGAGAGATCCCAACCGCTACCTCCGGTATGGGGCTGCAACCGCGCTTGGCGGACTGGGCTGGCAGCCGGAGAACGAGGCCGATACCGCATACCTGCTGATTGCACGCC
This sequence comes from Methanoregula sp., assembly GCA_049697815.1. Taxonomy (GTDB): domain Archaea; phylum Halobacteriota; class Methanomicrobia; order Methanomicrobiales; family Methanospirillaceae; genus Methanoregula. The sequence goes on from JBAVWM010000198.1 coordinate 2,181, forward strand.
AGGACTGGGAAGCGGTCCGGAACCTCGGTGCTGCTGCTCTGCCGTCTCTCAGGGATATGTTGCGCGACAATGATCCGAAAACCCGCGCGATGATTGTCTCCATACTCGGGCAGATCGGTGACTGGCATGCACAGGCTGCCTGCCAGAAAGCGCTGAAGGATCGCGACCCCCGCGTACGCTGGAAAGCGGTCCTTGCATCCATGAACTGCGGGCTTGCATCCCACGACATTCCCCTGATGGTTTCAGGACGTGAACGGACCGGCCCCGACCCGGCCGCAGCGGCACTCCTGAACTTTCTCTTCCTTGGTATCGGGTACAATTACCTTGGTAAATGGTGGGGTTTTCCGGTCTTCATGACCTACATGTCAATCCTTGTTCTTGCCCAGCTAGCCATAGGTCCGTTCCTCCCCTATCTCATCGCCTACCCGCTCACAGCGCTCTTTGGTATTCACACGTACTACCTTGCAAAACGGATGTCTGATCTTTAGGATGTGATCCCGATGCTTCTTGACCTGATCCCGCGTAAAAAACCCGATGTCGGGGCGCTTATAAAAAAACGGGATATCCCCGGACTTATCCGGGCGCTCTCATACCGGGATCCTGATGTCCAGTCGGATGCAGTCCATGCGCTGGGTGATATCGGGCCGGAGGCGGTCGGGCCGCTTGTCCTTGCGCTGAAGAAAAAGAACCGGAACCTCCGGCTTGGTGCCATTGGTGCCCTTGCTGAGATCCGGGATCCCGGCGCGGTATCGGCCCTCGCCGACATGATGAAGGACCGCGGCAGCGAAGTCCGCTGGCAGGCGGCAATTGCACTCGGGGAGATGGGCAGCCATGAAGCGGTTGCGCCACTCCTCCGGGGACTTGAGGACCCGGATAAATACGTCCGGTACGGGTCTGCCCTCTCGCTTTTCAAGAACGGCTACCAGCCGTCCGGTAATGTCGAATGGGCCTGGTATTATGCGGCCATGCAGGACTGGGATCAGTTACTGATCATGGCGTCGTCTGCGCTTGCACCTCTGTTTAACCTCCTCCGGGATACCGACAGCGACGTCAGGGTCCATGCGGTCCGGGTTCTTGGCTATATCGGTGACCGGGAGGCGGGTCCGGCCCTCGTCCGGTCGCTGGGCGATCCTGACCGGCAGGTGCGGTGGGAAGCTGCGCTGGCATCCCAGAAGTGCGGGGTCCCGCCGATATACCTGCCCCGCGGACTATACCAGAGGCCGCGTATACAGAAAAACCCGCTGATTGCCGGTTTTCTCAACTTCATGCTCCCGGGCCTCGGGTACGGGTATCTCGGCAAATGGTGGGGCATCATGATCTTCCAGATCGATATTACGGTCACCGTCTGGCTCTTCAAGGTCGAGGGAGAATCCAATACCTACAGCCTCCTGTTCCCCCTCTACCTGCTGCTCGCGCTGCATGCATGGTACCTTGCGAAGAGCATGCCGGAGGAGCCGGCATAGATGTTGTCTGAAAGGATACGATAACGGGCATTTTCTTCCCAACGATATTCTTATCCTCGTAAAATTATGCTGAAATGACGCATCATGCCTGTTTTATGTATCGCAGAATACTATCCTTAAAAATGCCATGTTCTATGATTTTTACCTGACAATAATCCCTCTGGGAGTCCTCTGCTTGATAAGGTTTATATTAGCGTAAAGATAGTATCCAGTATAATTAATTGTGTAGGTGTCTGTATGAGTGGTCAAAGTAAAACCTCCAAAAAAAAGTCAATTGCTGATGAGCTTATGCTCAGACCCAGAAAAATGAATGGCAGGCCAAGAAAGATCGGGATCATGAATCCCTATATGCTTGTACATTTGTTAAGTACGTCACCATCAAAATCTCTAAACCGGCTGTCTCCGCTAGAAAGGCTGGGTAAGATCAACCTCCATGACAAGATTGTCCTGAGAACACTGAATGCACATTTCAGAAGGAACAATCAGATCACAACCTACCTGTCATACCGGCAACTTTTCGATCCGAAGATCTCACCTCTGTATAAACCCCCAAAGGGAATTGCTGTTGGCTCTGGCAAACCTAACCCGTTCATAATAAATCCGCCAACAGAATATTCACTCCCTCCAGGGACGGTATATGTCAAAGAACCGAGACATGGCAAATCGGAGATCTTTGGCGATATTATCCAGGGTGCAGCGGTCGACTGTTACTTCCATGCAGCATTGCATTCCCAGGTATGGGTGAATTGGACGAATTTTCCTCCGCCCATGGACCAAATTAAATTTTCAGGTAACACGTATAATGTGGAAGCCACGTTTCTTCTTGACGTTATGAAAAAACCGGTTGGTGCCCAGCTCTCCCTGAACAATGAGTACTGGGGATGTGCCTGGGAAAAGGCGTACGCAGAATTCAAAAACCTTGCGAGAAGTACTTACTCCAAAAACACCAAGACACTTCCTCCCTATGATCCGAATGTTCTCGCCTTTGTG
>JBAVWM010000199.1:0-2224 GCA_049697815.1 Methanoregula sp.
TACTTAGGCGATGTGGAGAACACACGCCGTTGGAATCTGGCCAGATTGGCGCGGGAACTCGATTCCAGATTTTGGCCGTAGCCAACTCATTCGCACGATTGTGCACGATGTAGCAGGATAGACAGATCAGATTCGGTGAAAAGACAGCCAGCTCATAATATGAGGGAGCGACAGATGGTTCAGAAGGTTCTTGTTCAACCTCAAAAACAGATGCAGATCCCGTCGCATAGTGCTGGTGGAGTACTGAAGCGCACATGCGACAAGTGCCGCAAAAAAAAGCCGCTCCTGCAGCGCTCTGCCATCAGAAGTTACCCTCTTTCAGTGCCGCCGATCGTGAACGAAGTCCTGCGCGAGCCCGGCCAGCTGCTGGATGCCGGGACCCGGGCATTCTTCGAGCCCCGGTTCGGGCACGATTTCAGCGGTGTGCGGGTGCACACCGATGCAAAGGCGGCTGAGTCGGCCCGGGCAGTGAATGCACTCGCTTACACGGTAGGCCATGACATCGTCTTCAGAGACGAACAGTATGCGCCTGGAACGGCTTCTGGCAACAGGCTCCTGGCCCATGAGCTTGTACACGTGGTGCAGCAGACAACCGCACCGGCAGTGCCTTTTCATCTTCAGAGGGCGCCCGATAAAAAACAGAAGCGGCAGGACGTTGTTCTGCTTGGTGAAGATATGACAAATGGCGAGGAGTTGGCCCGTTTGCTGTCCCCCAGCGGTCGCATATTTCCGGTGAAAAATGTGGGCGAAGCGGCTGCGGTCCTCGCCAAGATAGATTTTCCCATCGGAACTCTGTACTTCGTCGCCCACTCTGCGCCGAACGGCGCTGTGCAGTTCGGAAGCAAAGAAGGAGTTATTGACCCGTCAGATATCGCAAGCAAACTGAAGAGCAAGGTTTCTGCAGACAATGCTCCAGAGGCCGTGGATTTCCGCGGATGCAGTGTCGGCACGAGCCCGAAAGCCATGAACCAGGTAAGTGCGGCCCTTGGAGCGAAATCCGTCGTGGCCGGTACCTGCTTTACCATTATAGACCGCTCCACACCTATCCTCATCGGCACCAAGGATCCTAAGCAGCCCATCACCAAAAAGTCCGATGTTACGGACAGAAACCGTTCAACCTTTGAGAGACTACGGAAGGGCACGGCGGAAAAGTTCGGTGAAAAGAAGAAGTGCATCCTGAACCCATCGGAAGATGGGTTCTTCGCGGCAGGAGGACAGTTCGTGCTTCTCTGGTTCAATCCTACCGAGACTACGGATTGGATTCCGGGCAAATCCGTTTGCTATAACGAAATCGCTCCGGAGACTGTGGATCCGGACAAGGCTTTGTCTGGGAGCCAGCATTGTCGTCTGATCAGGGTTGAGACGAAATCCAAGAGCAAGGATTAGCACTATGCTTAAAATTTAGGAGATATCACCGATGACAGCACAAATGCATAGTTCTGTAAAAGCAATGAATAATCCGTCCCTCAAGCCAGCGGACGCTGGCTTCCCGCAGCGCACGTGCTCCTGCTGCCGCAGGAAGCACCGGTTCCTTCAGCGTGTTGCTGTCCGCTCTGCTCCTGAGACTGCGCCGCCAATTGTGCACGAGGTGTTGCGCTCGCCCGGGGCACCGCTGGACCAGAGGACACGTGAGTTCATGGAGATGAGGTTTGGACAGGACTTCAGTCAGGTCAGGGTTCATACCGATGCCAAAGCCGGGGAGGCAGCCAGAGTCCTGGATGCCCGGGCCTTTACAGCCGGGACGGATCTGTTTTTCGCCACGGGGCAGTATGCCCCCGACATAACCGTTGGGAGACGCCTGCTCGCCCATGAATTGGCGCATGTGGTCCAGCAACAGCAGAAAATTGCCGGCAGGAGAGAACTCATCCCCTATCCGGTATCTGGAGGTAACACTGATCTCCTGCGAACAGATCCCGGATCCGCCACGACGGGGCTTGAAGTCAGCCGGCCGGGGGATGCATATGAACAAGAGGCCGACCTCATAGCGGAGCGGGTGATCCGTACAGAAAAAACAGACCTCCAAAGTAAGAGATTTGACATTGATCGGGGCTCAGTTTCTCACGCCGGTATCGATCGGTTTTCTCAGGATACGAATGTAAAATACAGGAGTATTTCCCGGGCAACCCCCCGGATCCTGCAACGCGATCTGGCATTGACATTACCGGAAGAACTTCCGGATCAGCCCGAGCTGACCGATGCCCAGGTGCAGGCAGCAATTCGCTAC
>JBAVWM010000200.1:0-4497 GCA_049697815.1 Methanoregula sp.
CTCCAGAAGAGTAAGAGTAACAAAATCAAGATGTGGACAACAATACTGGTTTTTTCCTGCGATCTCCTCCTGTACTAGCAGGATAAAGAAAATACACTCTCTAATAATCTAGGTTGTTTTCTCTATCGCAGAGATGAAACTACCCGGGCGAGGCGTTTTATACCTTCGACGATTTGCTCTTCGGAGGCAGCAGAAAAGTTCATGCGGATGGTGTCGTCGCCCCCACCATCGACATAGAATGGGTGACCTGGCAGGACCGCGACTTTTTTCGTTATTCCTTCGTCAAAGACCCTGCGGGAAGATATTCCTGCTGGCAGTGCCATCATGAGGAATATACCCCCCTCCGGGTGCGTGTGCGTAAGATCGGGCAGGGAGTCATCGAGAAGATCGCACATCAATCGGCAGTTGTTCTGGTAGACTGCTGTAATGGTACGCAGGTGGGCGTCCAGGTTGCAGGTCATCAGGTAGCGGTGTAGTATCTTCTGGCAGAAAAAATTGGTATGCAGATCAGCTGCCTGCTTGGCGATATTGAATTGTTCCAGGATCTCTTTTGGTGCATACATCCAGCCAATACGCATACCAGGTGCAATGATCTTCGAGAAAGAACCGGAAATAACTGTCTGGTCAGGCAGGTATTTTTTTACTGGAAGTCTGGGTTTTGTATCAAAAAACAGTTCACCGAAAGCATCATCCTCATAAAAAACCGTGCAGGTAGATTGCAGTATTTCTGCAACAGCCTTCCGGGTCTCCTGCGAGTATGTCCGCCCGGAAGGGTTCTGGGAATTCGGGATGCCGTAAAAGAATTTCAGTTGTTCTTTTTTCACGATAGTCTCGAACGCCGCAAGATCAAGGCCGTCATTTTTAAGAGGGACTGCCGAGATGAAAGGTTCGTAGAGCGAGAACGCTTCGATCGCACCGAGATAGCCGGGTTGCTCTATCCCGACATGATCGCCGGGATTCAGGAATATCTTTGCAAAGAGGTCAAGGCACTGCTATGAGCCGTTTACGATCTGGATCTCTTCGGCTGTTGCCCTTGTTCCCAGCCGGGTTCGATACCGTTCTGCAATATATTCTCGTAACGGGAGGTACCCGTCAGTGGTAGTATACTGCAGGGCAGCACAGGCATCGTCCTCAAGAATCGAGTCTGTCGCCCGGGCGATACCTTCGGTATCGATTAATGCAGTGGAGGGGAGACCACCGGCAAACGAAATGATGGAGGGATCAGCAGATACCCGGAAGAGCTCATCGAGAAATGATACCCGTGCCCGCGAGAGTCTAGTTGCGAATCGGAACTGCAGGATTCTCACCTTTTATCATCCGGATAGAACGGATCGGGATATATATCCACAGGCTGAAAACGTGCCTTTCCCGGATTAAACTCCTGACAGGAATTACAAAAGACAACCAATCGGGATTTCAGTTCTGAAGATCTTTTCTCCAGGATTGAACAAAAGGGTAAATTTTTTGTCTGCCGACAATGGCCGGGAGACTTATGCGGAGTCAGCGACTTCAATCTTGATAATTTCAGAATGGACCGCAGCAATTGTCTTGTGCAGTTCTGCATTCTGGGCTTCCCGCACCACTTTGATTGCCTCGCGGATCCGGGCTAAGGCCTCGCCCTGTGTGCTTCCGTATCCTGTAGCACCTGGAATCTCCACGCAGCGGGCGGTAAAACCGCCTTTCTCGTGCGATTCCGTGATAATGGTGTAGTGCATGATCATAGTACGAGGGAACGGTGATTCACATAGTTTGTGGTCAGAACTGCCCGTTGTCCGGTGCTGGTTTCTCTGCCACTTTCCTGCGTTCGTACTCCTTGAGGTGTCCCGCGAGGTGCTGCCCGAATTCTTCCGGATACTGGTGAAATTCCAGGTCAACGAGGAACATACGGGCAGCATCGCCTACTGCTTTGTGCGGTTTTATCAGGTAACGGAATTTTTCCGGCAGGCAATACGTGAAATGGTCAGAACTGACTGTGGACTTTGTGATCCCGAAATGAGTGACAAGGGATATGCGGTCAAGTGATACGTGTTCCTTCAGATGAAAACATGATCGAATCTCCCCTTGGAGGTCACGGATTAAAAAACCGTCCGTCTTAACCCGGGAATGCCGGAAGGTTTCCATTTCCCTGCGGCTGGCGAAAAAAACAAGGGTTTCGATGTCCTTCTGGTTGAGTGCCTGCATGAACTTCTGGAGATCCTGATATACTGCGGCAATTGCACGGCGTGCCTCCTTTCGCCCCTCGGTACCGAGGTGAAACTTTTTATCAAAAATTTTGGAATGCCCCGTGGACGCCAGATTGAATACCCGTCGCTGCCCGTCGATCCGTTTTCCCACGTCATCCGTGATATTTTTCCAGCGTTCGACGTCGATGTTCCGGTTGAACGCCTTTCCGGCGAACGAGAGTACATCTTTATCCGGCTGGTGGATAACCATACCGATCTCTATGGGGATCTGCATACCCTGATGTGTGCCGTAGATCCCTGCAAATTCCATATCTATATATGCGGTGCTGGGTGTCATTCGTGAGAGTGGTCGTGTTGTTGGAGTATGATGTAATTTTTCCCGCGATGCTGGTCTTATGTCCCTGTCCTAGCGGTAACCGGTATGAGGTCCAAGTCCAGCTGGTGCTGAATCTGTTCTGCGGTTGCCCTGCCTGTTTCATCAAGCGGGACGAGCCTGACCCTGTCAGCAGAACCGATTCCCACGCCCAGCTCCGCCGCACGGGCGATCTGCTCCTGTTCAAAGATCTTCCCGTTCATCACACCAGGTACGGTTCCGGATGCCCGGAGCAGGGCAACACCCGCAGCATCGATGGCAACGCGGTCCCGGCTTGCCAGAATAACGCCGGGCTTGATAAGCTTGCCCTTTTCCGGCCCGCCGGAGGAGAACCCTTCTGTTGCATCCATGACGACAATGTCTGTCCTGCAGAACTTATTGATCTCGGCAATCATCGATCGCTGGTATGGTGAGGTATGCAGCTCGTTCATGAAATCGTAATCAAGACCGGGTACCCTTCGGGCGACGGTACCCACCATGTTCTTGAGTGACATGGTGAAATCTCCCCCGTACCGATGGGTCTTGAGGCAGCAGGTCTGGACTATGTAATCGGCCCTTGCAATGTCTTTTGCAAGGAAAAGCCCCCTGCTCCAGTGGAGGCCGGCTGCCTGTATTTCCTGCCAGCCGCCCCGGTCAAGCTCGTCCAGCACTGTGACAGCAAACCCCCGATCACGTGCGAGGCCGAATACTCCTGCCTCTTCCAGCACGCCCCGTGTATTCCCCATGCCGCTGCGCTCGGCCAGAGTGATGCGGGAGGGGTGTTGTTCGAGGATGGCGCTGCATACGGTGTCCAGTGTATCAATATGTGTTGACGCTGGAAAGGGGTCTGCGCTGTTGAAATTGGCCTTCAGTGCCACTGATGTACCAGAAAACATGGAAAGGTCGAAAGTTCCAAGAACGCTTTGAACACCGGTAATCCTGTTCTTTTCACCGGTGATAAATACGTCTGCCTTGTCCGTCATAAGTCTCCTACTGACAGGTACCGTTATCGATCCTCATGAACGTTCGCTTACTGCGAAAAGGTATACCGGGATTCAGCATAATCAGGATTATTATCCCAATCGCCCTTCGCGTTCTATCTGTACTGATGCTATCTCGCAATACCGGAAGTCAATCTCGATGTCGATCCCCTGGCGAGAAACTACGCGCCACAGGTAGGTAGTTTCTCCGCAACCAGTCGTAAAGTAACTTTTGTGAGGAGGAACAAATTCCTATCAGAGTATTCATGGAAATAAAATTAGACGGTTCAGAAAACATTTCCGATGTACAAGCAGATTCCGATGTACAAGCAGATTCCGATGCACAAGGCCGTCGTGCAAAGGCTGGCAGTAGTTTTGAAGAGGAAGTGTTTAATTATCTAAATAATGAACTCGGTAACAACCCAAAAATCAGATTGCTACGCCCACGAACGCAAGTATACTTGCCCGGCTCAAAAAGAAAATGCCCTTTTTGTTGCATGCAAATTAACACCCCATTCGGTGACGTTATTGGGGATACTGATATCGTTGTATTTCACGTAAAAAGAAACACACCCCTCATAATAGTAAGTTGTAAAACCTCTTTACGAGAGCGATTGGCCTCATCGCTATATAATTTACACCTATATCGAAAAAAATACCCTGACATCAAATTATTCTTCGTTACTAAAGATAACGATTTGGAATTTGGCAAAGAAAAAAGACCGAATAAAAATAGAATCCTTGCAATTAGCGAAGGTATTTTTTGTTATTCGCAAAATCCCAAAACAGATTTTGGGGGATGTATTCATCCATTTGAGTATATGATAATAGATATCAAAACGTATGGCGGGTATTGAACAAAAAACGAGAATTCGTCGAAAAAGAAAAATTACCAATGAGCATCTACTTTCACAGAACAAAACAGCTGCTTAAATCATACAATTAATCCAATACCATAGGGAGGACCAATCGTGAAAAAGAA
>JBAVWM010000201.1:0-3446 GCA_049697815.1 Methanoregula sp.
CTCCCGGACGGGGGCCGGGATGGATGAACGCGGTTCTCTATCAGACTTGGAACATACCGCCACTTCCAAATCCGGCGACAGGGTTATCCATCTGTCAGACTTCCCACCAGTATATGGTACTATAAACAAGTTTTTCTCGACATACCCGGCAACATACATATTGGAAGTGTAACATGACCAAAAATCCATTATTCAGGATTATTGGCTGTGCATGGATAATCCTCATCGCCATAGCACTCATACTTATACCCGCTGGCGCTATTGATCTCGACCCGGTAGGATCCTCTTCGAACACGGTTACCATTGCCAACGGGGACTCCGTTTTTATCCATGGCATTGCAACCGGCCAGCCGCATAATGGGCTCCAGCTTTGGATCATCAGCCATAATTATCTCAAGGTTGCCACTATTCCGGTAAACGATGACAACACTTATGAATATGAACTCAAACCTGCCGACACGCGAAACCTCGCGTCCGGCCAGTACTTCTTCGTCGTCCAGCACCCGATGATGAACGGCCAGTTCGATATAGTATATGATCCTGCGTCCGGAAGAATCATAAACAAACAGCTTGGCAACGGGAGTGGCATGGATATTTTCAAGATCTCCGGGTCGGGAAGTCTTCAGGGGCCGGATAGTGCACAGGCACTGGTGGATGCTATCAGCAGCCAGAACATCGATGATACCTTTGCCAGTTACTCGTTTTACATATCCCCGCCAACCGCATTCATCAATCCCATCGAAGATCACTTGGTCGGCGACAAGTTCACCATCTCCGGTTCCACCAACCTTGCTCCCGGTGACGAACTTATGGTAGAAGTCATTTCGTCCTCGTTTGGACCAACGGTAAAAGCACAGAGCGGCGAGTTTTCCGGTAACTCCGGGACCGTAAAAGTGGTCCAAGGCAGTGGAGGATACAACCGCTGGTCTTACGATGTAGATGCAACGGCATACAAGCCGGATGAATATATTGTAAAGGTTTCCGGCATAACGCAGGATGTGACCGCTTCAACCTTCTTCAATATAGTGGAAAGACTCCCGCCAACAGCTACATCACCAATGGTCACACTACCGGCAACAACCCCCGCTGTCCCGGCAACAAAGCCATCGACTCAGACTGTTACAACCACTGCCAAATCGCCTGTCCCCTTCTGGATTGCCCTTGGCGCACTTGCCGTCATGGCCTGGAAGAGAAAGAGGAATTAACCAGTCCTGTTACCAGCCCAGAAACAGAGTCTTGGTCCGGGAGTACTGGTCAACGGCATGGTACCCGTTCTCCCGGCCGATACCGCTCTCCTGCATCCCACCAAAGGGCACTTCCGGAGGCACGGTCAGGTGCCGGTTCACCCAGATGATACCGGCGTGTACTTCATCAAACACCCTTTTTGCTGTATAAAGATTTTCTGTCCAGACTGATGCACCGAGCCCGTACCGCGTGGTGTTTGCTGCAGCTATTGCCGCGTCCAGATCCGGAACGGCCATCATTGGCAGCACCGGGCCGAACAGTTCCTCTGTCACAAGGCAACTGTCAGGAGCGATATCCGTTACCAGCGTCGGGTGATAAAAGTACCCGGCCTCGTATGCTTTTCCCCGCAGGACGCTCCCGCCAGTCAGGACGGTGCCCTCCCCGCGTTGCCGGGTTCTGTCAACCATCTGTCCAATCCGTTCCCGCTGCTCAGCGCTGTTGAGGGGCCCCATATCTGTCTTCGGGCCGAGACCGTTTCCCACGTTCAGGGCACTGATGCGACCTTTGAGTTTCTGTACAAATTCACCCGCAATCTTTTCGTGCACATAAAGACGCTTGACAGCCGTACAAACTTGTCCCGCATTGTAGAATCGTCCCCGCAACGCCCCCTCGACTGCCTTGTCAATGTTGGCATCATCCATCACGATCATCGGATCCGAACCCCCGAGTTCCAGCGTTAGATCCTTGACATGCGCCGATGCGAGTTCCCGGATCCTCCGTCCCGTAGCACAGTTACCGGTGAACGAGATCTTATGTACTCCCGGGTGCTTGACAAGCGACTCCCCCACCTCCGCGCCACCACCGGTAACCACGTTCAGGACACCAGGAGGGAGGCCGGCCTCATCAAAGATCCCCGCAAGATGGAGATTTGTCAGGGGTGTGGTAGAGGACGGCTTTAAGACCATCGTATTTCCTGCAAGCAGTGCCGGCCCGGTTTTCCAGCCCATAACGAGGACGGGCATGTTCCATGGGATGATCGCACCACAGACCCCAAGAGGTTCACGCACGACAACAGCATCGCCAGCCGCCCCCAGCCTCACTGTTTCCCCTGCAGGCTGTGCGGATACTCCGGCATAGTATTCAAGAATATTGGCATACCCGCGTACCTCGTCAGTCGCTTCACGGAGCGGTTTTCCCTGCTCCATGGTCAGGAGGCGGGCAAGGTCCTTGTGCTGCTCCCGCACCTTTTCAGCAGCATGAAACAGGATCATTCCCCGCTCGCGCATACCCTTCTTTTTCCACCCCGTTAACGCTGCAGCTGCTGCGTCCACAGCTTCCGCCACATCGCTGGCAGATCCTGCTGGCACCCGGTCGATCAGTTCACCGGTTGCAGGGTTCTTCACCTCAATCCATGCATCATCGGGTGATGAAACTTTTTTTCCACCGATTCTCATCTCCATTGTCCAATCCCCTTTTTTTATGATCTTCCTTACTGTCCGGTACATGATATTCTGATAAATACAAGATAGTAATAGCGGTGGCAGCCTGACGGCAGGACATGTATGCACAGCAGGCAAGTTTCCGCTTGGTAAATCATCAATCCTGCACACATTCTGCCGGTTGACCGCAACACTCCAGGGACGCAAGATCTTTTTGTGCCTTATACTCCCCGGGGGTTTCGTGCCCGCCCCACCGGAACGCGTACGAGATCTCTTTCCATGCCTTGTCAAGGAGTCCCCGGTAGTAAGAGAGATCGAACCGTTCTGCAGCCCATTCAGGATCCACCCGGTACGTGCGTGCATCGCGCACTACGTAGCTGATCTTCATGCCCGGCGCGATCTCCATTCCTGCATCCCGATAAGCCTGAACCGCCGCCCCTTCGATACAGCGGTGGACATACGTCGTGCGGCTGATCCTGCGGCTGATCGCCAGCCCTTGAGGAGCCGCGCACGGGAGGTTCCGTACTGCATTGCAATAGACCCGGTAGACCGGATCACGGACAAGCGCAAGTCCGGCTGGTGTGCAGGCAGTTGCCATGATCGCCAGCATCTCCTGCTGCATGGTGCGGATATACTCTGGTGTATCGTGCCGCCGTGCAGCAATCCCACGCGCTTTCACGCTGGCATCGGGCATCCTCCCGTAATACCGGTTATATGCCCCGAACCCGTCATTGAGAGGTAAAAAGACGATCCAGTCAAAATGCTCATTTTCGACAAAGAGCCCGGTCTTCCGGTTCACCTCGGCACATAGATCATTCACTG
>JBAVWM010000202.1:0-12710 GCA_049697815.1 Methanoregula sp.
GAGGCGGGGAGCCCTCATAACATTACATTATTTTTTGCTCTGGAGAAATCATGTTACTTGACGCTCCAGGGGCTTCGCCCCGCCGCTTGGGCGCCCCAATTGCGATGATGCCGTATTACCTGTACCCAGAAATGGAGAATTTTTCAGAGCAGGCAATGCAGAGTCATCACATGCGCCCCCGCCCCCAACGGGGGCAGGGCTGGCGCAAGGGGGGCGATCATATCTGATGCAATAGAATTTCTCCAGAGCATTATTTTTACCATTTTCATGGTTCGGGTGCAAGCACGTTGCTCATGCCCGTTTCTCCAGAGCAAGAAAAATCAATCATTTCCCTGACAGGTACTACGGCATCATCGCAACAGGGGGAAGCTCTCCCGTGTGCCGTAGCCGTTCGGATCGGGGAATCCCGGTGGTTCTTCTCAAGCTGCGGTCTCCTTTCAGGACCCCCGTCTCCCCCGGGAACGTCATATATTTTCCGAAGTTTTACGGTCCATTTTTCCGTAATCTTTTTTCACGATCTCAAAATCCCCCGTACAGGACTTCCCTGACTATCACCTCATTATGAAAACGTAAGACACCGTATGGAAACTTTATGCATCTCCGGTTCATAGTACTAAGCAACAATGGATATCTCTGCCACGAAAAAATACCTGCCCCACCTCATCGTCGTGTGCCTTTTTTTCTTCATGGTGATTGCATTCGTTCTTCGGATCCTTCCTGCAATCGTCACCCGGGATCAGGCTTTTTTTCCGGTGTATGATACGGACACCTGGTATAACCTGCGGCAGATCGAAGTGATGGTCCACAATTTCCCGCAGTACAACTGGTTTGACCCGATGACGGCATATCCTGCGGGAAAACTGATCGACTGGGGGCCGCTGTACCCCTTCCTTGCCGCAGTGCTCTGCCTGATAACCGGTGCTGCTACCCAAAGCGGGATCATTGCAACTGCGGGATTTGTATCGCCTCTTCTGGCAGTCCTCATGGTCCCCGTCATGTACGGGATCGGGAAGCAGCTGGGGGACTACAAAACCGGCCTTGTTGCGGCCGGCCTCATTTCCGTAACCTCGCTGGTGTATTTTTCTTACTCCTCATACGGAATGATCGATCACCATACTGCGGAAGTACTTTTCAGCACGCTCTTTTTCCTGCTCTACCTGTATGCCCTTGCGTATGCACGGCAGAACCCCGTGGATATCAGGAACCGGAGCACGCTTTCGTATTTCTGCCTCCTGTCGGCACTTGCCGGTGTCGTCTATTTCCTGGGGCTCATCACCTCCACCACGGTAATTCTCACCCTCCTCGTTATCGCTGTATACACCCTCGTACAGGGACTGGCAGATTTTTATTTTAAGAAAAGTTCCGATTATCTCTGCACCCTGAACCTTGTCCTGCTCGGTGTGGCAACGGTCCTGCTTGTCCTGTTCGGGTTCAAGCGCGGAGGGATATCCATCTCCCAGTATTCTGTGGGCATTGTGTACATCCATCTGGCAGTGATGGCTGAGACCATTGTCATCCGCGTCCTTGCAGAAATTTTCCCAAAAAAGCGGGCGGGATTCTTCATCAGCATTGCCGGGCTTGGCGTGGGAGCACTCGTTCTGAGTCAGGTTGTCCCCTCCTTAAGCAAGCTCTCGCAGCAGGCACTGGACCTGCTCGTCGGTTTCTCTGTGTACACGGTAGGCGTGCAGGAAACCCTCCCCTGGTCGTGGGCAAACGCGTTTGATACGCTCAACGTAGGGATCATCCTTGCGGCCGGTGGTTTTCTGGTGCTGGGATATTCTCTCTGGAAACGGCAGGAGCGGGAACTGATCTTCTTTGCGGTCTGGTCGGTGCTGATGCTCCTCATCACCCTCCAGCACCAGAAGTTCCTGTATTATTTCACCGTCAATATCGTCCTCCTCTCGGCAATCTGCATCACGGAACCCCTGCGATGGGAAAACAACCCGGTCCGCCGGTATGTTTCAGGGTATTTTTCCGGGAAAGGAGAGAACAGCCCTGCCGGAATACCTCAGAAAAAATCATCAGCGCAGGCAAAACCGGGGAAAAAGAAACGATCTGAACCTGCACCCGCAAAAACAAATTCAGCCGGGACATACCTGGCAGGCTTCTGTATCATCGCAGTATGCCTCCTTGCTGTTGTCCATCTCGCTATTTCCATCCAGCAGGACTACCAGTACGGGATGAGTGCCAGAGAACGGGAGATACCGGATGACTGGATTGAATCTCTTGACTGGCTGAACGCGAATACTCCCGATCCGGGCATAGACTATTTCGGGCAGTATGACAGGAAATTATACTCCGCTCCCGCGGATTCGTACGGCATTATGGCAGTATGGGATGCCGGGCACTGGATCACCTTCTTTGCCCACCGCATGCCGATCACCAACCCGTTCCAGGACAATCTCGGGGGTAGCCGGGGGACAGCGGCCTTCTTCCTTGCCGAAAATGAATCGAAAGCAACCAGCATCCTGACGGCATACAAGGGACGGTACGTCATCACCGATTCCACGATGGCCGTTGACCGGTTCACCAATCTCGTACCCTGGCAGAGTGGCTCGGCCGATATCTCGCATTACATCAAATGGTTCCTTGTCCCGGATGCAAAGGACCCTTTGAATCTGAAAAAAATTCACAAATACGACAACGGCTACTTCCAGACCATGGTGGTGAAGCTGCATAATTTCGATGGCTCGATGGCAGAACCGACAACAGCCGAGTATACACGATATGTGATCAGGCAGCCGACGTCACAGGAATCTGCCGGGGCAACAGGCTACTCCCGGGTGATCACGGACGAGAAGACGGTGACAGTATCAGGGCTGGATAACACGACACTCCTTATCCCGGAGGACGCAGAATTGCTTCCCACCACCTACGCTGCGCTCTATGCCGGGCAGCCTGACAAGCCCCTGCAACCCGTTCCGGCACTCCGGCAGTACCGGCTGATCCACGAGTCTGAACAGAACGCCACCGCCATTCTGTTTCCGGAATCCGCCCCTGTCACCCTCCCGGGCATTAAAATGGTGAAAATTTTCGAATATGTCAGGGGAGCACATATCACCGGGGAGGGAGTTATTGAACTCCCCCTCGTGACGAACACCGGCCGGACATTTACGTACCGGCAGGAGAGCATTGCGGGTGCATTTATTGTTCCATATTCCACGAAGGGGAACCCTTATGAGGTGCATGCAACCGGACCGTATCATGTTGTCGGAACTCCGCGGGATATTGATGTCAGCGAGAGCGAGGTGATTCAAGGACTCAGCGTCAAGCAATAAAGACGGGTTTTGGTTCCCTGATCGGAGGCTATACGTACAGTCACTGATTTTGATTTTTTTTGGTTATTAACAGGCTTATTAACCAAAAAAATCCATTATCATAGCTGATTATGGCATTTAAAATCGGGATGCAGATTGGGATGCTGCCGGGATCGTATGCGGCGGCGCTCGATCGCTTCAGATTACTCCAGAAGCAGTTCTCTTTTTTGTCAGCGGAGCTGCAGCTGGAACCATCGCTTTATAATGCCCATTTCCCCCCTCCTGACAAAGAAGTGCCCGATGTTGAAATCCTTGGGGTTCACCTGCCGTTTATGGATCTTGACCCCTTTTCCACGATTGCGGAGAGACGCCATAACAGCCGCCAGGTTTTGTCTGGTTCAATCCAGAATGCAGCAGATATCGATGCAGATTATGTAGTATTTCATGCCAGGGCACCGGGACCGGTAAACCGGGGAGAGGAGTGGGCTCCTTTAGTATCCGAACTTGCCGAAAAATCAGGGGAATCGGGGATGAAATTCTGTCTGGAAAATGCTGATGACCTGTATGATATCGCAAAAATCCACGAGATCCTCCACGAATTGCCGGAAGTAAATCTCTGCCTGGATATCGGACATCTCTATGAGCATACCTTCAACCTGGTGACACGGTACCTGCCGCTTTCCCATGACAGGAGACTGGCCCGGGAACTGGAGAATCTGTACGAGCATATCGCATGTATTCATATCCACAACCATGATGGTTTCTATGCTCACCGGACGCTGGAGGCAGGAAAGATTGATTTTTCACCGTTGAGAAAATACCGGTCAATGGAGATTCCACTTATCCTGGAATCAGACTACCGGGATGTTCCCGCAGACACCCTTTCGCATGACATCCGTTATCTCAGGGATATGATAGCGTGATTCGTTCGATATGGACCCTTCGGAACATGATACTGTTCAGGTCAATGGATATCTGGTACGAGAACATACGCTTCCCAAGAATGCACCTTTCCTTTGCGCAGGTAAAAAATTATTTTGTCAGCCGGATCCATTCCCGCATGAAGGTTCATGTACCCGGCTCGTACCCGATCGGGCTGCAACTTGAACCGACCGTAAAGTGCCAGCTTTCCTGCCCACTGTGCCCGCGGATGCGAATGTCCCTATGCCCGGAAGGGGAAGATATGCTCTTCGATAACTATACCCGCCTTATGGATGAGATCGGCCAGTATATCCTTGTGATTGCGTTCTGGCAATGGGGAGAACCACTGCTCCACCCAAGAATCAGTGAAATGGTGGCACGTGCTCATAACAGAAACATTCTTTCGATCATTTCAACGAACGGGCAAATCAGTCCTGATGAATTTGATATCAGACGATTTTTCGATTCCGGTCTGGATATGCTTATTATCTCCCTCGATGGGATCAATCAGGAACCCTATGATTCATTCAGAAAAGGCGGGGACGTCTCGCGGACCATGCATTTTGCCCGTACTGCCTGCAGGATAAAACGGGAAACAGGAAGGACAACGCCTCTCATAAATATCCGTATCATTGCTACCTCAGAGACCGAGTCGGAAATCGATAACGTGAGGGAATTTGCCAGAACGATCGGGGCAGACGTGTTCTCAGTGAAAGCCGTGAGCCTGTATTACGACACGGACCCGGATAATCCGATCCTCCCGTCCAACCGTCAGTACCGCTCGTTCCAGTACCAGGGAACGGGGGAAGCAGAAGAATACCAGAAAATGCTGCCCTTCTGTAACAAACCCTGGTCATGGCCAACACTTCTCCATGACGGAACCCTCCTTATCTGCGAATGTGATCACAAGTCAGGCCAGTCGCTTGGTAACGTGTTCGCTGATGGCTTTAAGGATGTGTGGGCAGGCAGCAGATCTGCACAGGTCCGGAACCATTTTCCCGACCTGGAATTCTGCCGGCGCTGCCGGTATAAACGGGATGATGCGTTCTGCGAAGTGACCTTTCTCCAGGAGCGGTAGTGATTTTTTTATCCGGCAGAATTGACGGCACCGGCTTCACTTAAAAAGCCAGCAACTGATAATAGCACTCCAGTTCAGGAACGATCCGGTCCCAGTCATATCTGGCTGCTGATTCCCTGCAGGCTTTCATCATTTCAGGATATTGTTCCAGGGCGGCCTTGATCTTCTCTTCAAGATCCTCCGCAGAGAGGGAGGCAAGGAAGCCGGTCTCTTTTGTAATCAATTCGCGGATGGCGTTATCCGGGTGGTCCGCCGTGACTACCGGAAGGCCGCACGCAAGCGCTTCCAGTGCTGCGATGCCAAACCCCTCCCGGGTCGAGGGGATGACGCAGACGTGCGACGACTTTATCAGGCTGATGACCTCATCGTGGGAATCCAGGAATGGATTAAAACGAACCCGGTCCCCGATTGCAAGATCCCTGACCAAGGACATGATGGTCTCCCGCTCCGGCCCGTTGCCGAGGATCAGCAGGGAATGGTCCGGGGATTCTTTCAGGAGCACCTCGAAGGCCCGCACAAGCACATCCACGTGTTTCTCTTTGATCAGGCGCCCCACGAAAATGATGTCGGAGGACTCCACAGATGGCAAAACGGATTTCAGCTGGCCGGGATCGATGCCGTTCGGGATGATGCGGACTTCATCACGTACTCCAAGGCGCTGGAGTTTTTTTGCGGTTATTCCGGATACAGCAATAGTATTCGGGGTGAGTCCTGAAACAAGACGTTCGGTTGTTTTTCCAAGAGCGCCTTTCCATCCCAGGTATTCATACCAGTAGTCGCCCCATACCTCGTGCCAGGTCACGACGAAGGGCTTTTTTTTCATCACCGATACAAGTTTTACCGAAAAGCAGGGAAAATAGGGAAACTGCTGGCAGTCGATGATATCAAACCCTTCCCGCACCAGAAAAGGGATGAGGCGGATGCTGAAATAGAGCGCTTCAAAAAGAGTTCTCCTGCCATGGGCATAGAGCGGTTGTGCAGGACAGACCCCATGCAGGGTTACCCCGTCGTCCATCCTGAGGGAATCCGGTCCCTCCCAGTATTTCATGCCAATGATATGGACATCGTGCCCCCGGGCTGACAACCGGACCGCGAGTTCCCGGATGCGTTTCTCAACGCCACCTTTCACGTAGGGATAGATGACATCGGAGACAAAGGCGATCTTCATCATATTCCCTAACCGGAAGAGTTGTTGTCATTCAACAGCATCATACTCTGGAACACGGTGAAAAGGAAGATCTGCAACCCGGTGGTGATCAGGACAAGCGAGATGATTGCGATCGAGATCTGGGAGAGAAAACCGAAGTTTTCCCTGATCCACCGGATAATGATGTTGAGACCCAGGAGAATACCGAAAGAAACCAAAACCGCTCCGGACAGGAGGAATTTTTCAAGGTTATGGTAGCGCATGAAAATTTCTATAATCCCCATTCTTTTCTCGTACCCGTGGATGACTGAATAGGTCTTCATCAGGATAGCGCTGAGGACGATCTGCAGGCCGCCCATGATCATAATTGCCCCGAGGATGAAGATATGGAGATGGGAAGACTCGATATTTCCCTCCAGATAAAAAAAGCTCATCAGCAGAAAACCGACTGCTGCAAAAAGGATGCCCGGTATGGCGATGAACGGCAGTGGTTTCATGAGGAGAACAAAACGGATATGCCTCCAGCCATCGGCAAAACTGTGGAGCTTGGAGGGCGCCTTCCGGGGATAATAGTTGACCGGTACTTCCTCGATACGCAGATGTTCCTTGGATGCCATGATGAGCATCTCGGATGCGAACTCCATGCCGCCGGACTTTATATTGAGACGGTTCAGGGCATCTTTTGTGATAGCACGAAAGCCGCTGTGGGTATCAGAGAACCGGGTATGGAAGATCCAGTTGACCATCCACGTAAGGAGCGGGTTGCCGATATAGCGGTGCAGGGCCGTCATGGACCCCGGGTGAATGGTACCTCTGAACCGCGAGCCGATGACAAGGTCTGTGCCGGTTTTCAAAGGCGCGAGGAGTTTAGGGATCTCGAGGAAATCATAGGTATCGTCTGCATCGCCCAGGACAATATACTGCCCGCGTGCCTGTTCAAACGCAGCGAGATATGCATTCCCGTAACCTTTTTTTTTGGGGTAAATCACGGTTGCACCGAGCTTCCGGGCGATCTCTGCTGTCCGGTCCGCGGATGCGTCAGCGACAATGATCTCCCCCTCAATTGCATTGTCCAAAAACACGGTCTGGATTTTTTTTATACAGGTACCGATTGTCAGTTCCTCGTCAAGAGCAGGCAGTAGTACTGATACCTCAGGAAGAACAGGAGCACTGCCGGCCGGATCCATGCTAATCACTATTCACCCTATTCGTATTAATAATGCAGATTTGGGCGCGGGCGGTGGTGTAAGAAGGAATGCGCGAATGCTGATTCAACCTGAATAAATACTTACAGCGAGGAATTTATTCTTATAAGGCATTCCCATGAAAACCGCAATCTTCCATGACTATTTCGGGGCAATAGGCGGAGGAGAGCGTGTCGTCCTCATGATGGCGAAGATCCTGGATGCTGATATTATCACGACCGATATTGATGCAATGGTACCGTTGCGGCCGGAAGTCCCGGTGATCAGTCTTGGCCCCACGCTGAAACACCGGGGGTTCAAGCAGATCTCCGCATGCCTGAAATTTCATCGTTGCGATTTTTCCAGAAAGTATGATTTCTTTATTTTCAGCGGGAACTGGGCACAGTATGCCGCACACCGGCACCACCCGAACATGTGGTACTGTCACACGCCGGTCAGGGCATTTTATGACCTGTATTCCCTCTTTTTAAGCCGCGAGAACATTATTTCCCGGCAGGAGTTCAGGATCTGGTCGCATTTCCAGCGCGACTTCGACCAGCAGTCTGTCTGCCATATCGATACCATAGTGACCAATTCAAAAAATGTTCAGAACAGGATCCGGCACACGTACTCACGGGATGCTGAAGTCATATATCCCCCGGTTGACACGTCCCGGTTCCGCTGCACCATGTACGGGGATTTCTGGCTCTCGGTAAACCGGCTGTACCCGGAAAAACGGATCGAACTCCAGATTGAAGCATTCCGGAAGATTCCAGAAGAAAACCTGATCATTGTCGGGGGATATGCAGCAGGAGATCATGCATTAAAATATGCACAGAGTATCAAGAAAGATCTGCCTCGCAATGTGACAATGCTGGGAGAAGTATCTGAAGACAGGCTTACCGACCTGTATGCACGGTGCCGGGGACACATCTGCACGGCTCTTGACGAGGATTTCGGGCTCACCCCGCTTGAGGCCATGGCCAGCGGAAAGCCGGTCGTTGCGGTGGATGAGGGGGGATTTCGCGAGACAGTAACTCCCGGAACGGGGTTGCTTATAGAGCCATCACAGGTTAATATAGTAAACGCAATAAAAACTCTGAGCAGAAATCCGGAGTCATACCGGGATGCATGCATTGCGCGGGCACGGGAATTTGATCTCCCCATCTTTATAAAAAAAATTTCATCGGCGGTGAACGATGCTTATTCAGCTGCTCAGAGAACGGTATAATTACCGGCACCTTATCTGGATTCTTGCCTGGGTGGATTTCAAGCAGCGGTATAAAAACTCGGTTCTCGGCTATTTCTGGTCGTTACTCGAACCCCTGATGATGCTCAGCATCCTGTACCTCGTCTTTTCACACCTCATGAAATCCCCGGTAGAGTATTATCCGCTCTTTTTACTCATGGGACTTATTATGTGGAATTTTTTCTCCCGTGCAACCACCTCAGGTCTTGCCACTATCAGGTTCAAGCCCAGCCTGATCAAGAAGGTATATTTTCCCCGCGACATTCTGGTGATCTCGACCTGCACCACGGCATTGCTGATGAGCCTTTTTGAATCGGTTATTTTTGTTATTTTTATGGCCATCTTCCAGATTCCGCTCTCGCTCTATATCGCATACCTTCCCTGCATCATTTTCCTGTATTATATCCTGACTCTTGGGGTATCGCTTGCACTGGCCGCACTCAATGTCTTTTACCAGGACATCCAATACATCTGGGCAGTGGTCCTGCAGATCGGTTTTTTTGCAACACCGGTAATGTATCCCTTAAGCGTATTCCCGCAAAACCTCCAGCAACTGTTATCCTACAACCCTTTAGCGCAGATCATCTACCTTGCCCGTGATGTCACGCTGTATGCAAAAGCGCCGAACACAGCGTCATTTACCTATGTCATTATCATCACATCTGTCATTCTGGCAGTCGGGTATGCGATATTCTCCCGGCTGGAGCCCCGGTTTGCGGAGGAGTTATAATGGCAGTCATTGAAACCAGCCATCTGGACAAGGTTTTCCGCATTCCTCATGAAAAACGAAATACCCTCTTCCACGCAGTTACCGGGGTTTTTACACCGGTAGCGTTTGAAACCTTCCATGCGCTGCGGGATATCAGCCTATCCGTAGAAGACGGGGAAATGTTCGGCATCATCGGCGATAACGGGAGTGGCAAGAGTACATTTTTGAAGATCCTTTCCCGGATTCTTGTCCCCACGTCAGGTTCAGTACTGTTAAAAAAACACGTCACGCCGTTTCTTGAACTGGGCGTCGGGTTTAATACCGACTTTACCGCTGCGGAAAATATCAAGATCTATGGCATCATCATGGGACTCACCCCGCGGGAGATAGATGACAAAGCAGACAATATCCTCGAATTTGCGGATCTTGCACGGTTCAGGGATACGAGGCTGAGGAACTTTTCCTCGGGAATGCAGGTCCGGCTGGCATTTTCTACGGCAATCCAGACAAATCCGGAGATCCTGCTGCTCGACGAGGTGCTTGCAGTCGGGGATATGGATTTCCAGAAAAAATGTTATAAGATCATAAACACGTTCAAAAATGAGGGCGTAACCATGGTCTATGTTTCCCATGATCTGGATTCGGTAAAAAAATACTGTGACCGGACCTTATTGCTTCGCAAGGGGGAACAGGTCATGATCGGGGATTCGGCGGATGTCATAGAAAAATACGAATCGTTATCCCCGCAGGGAGAAATCCCGGCAATGGAGGGCCTCGGTGCACACCCCGGGTTTAATAATCTGCCGGAATGAGAGCTATCCATGAAAATCCACATCACGGGCCCCCGTGGTTTTGTCGGGGGATATTTTGTTGAATACCTGACATCACTGCCAGGTGAGTAAAATTGAAGATATGGTATAACCGCGCTGGAGAAACGGACATGCGCCTCCCCTGTGGAAAATGCAGGCAACCATTTCATCCGGCGTGTTCGTCCCTTTGAACGCAGTCATTTTTTTTAAAAGAGTCATTTTTCAGGACATCATCAAAGAGGAAAAAACCTGATAAATACTTATAATTTTACAAATAATAATTATTCATGGAAAAAGCCATTGATGGTGTAGAGATTAAGAGCCTGCGTGTCATTCCTGACGAGCGGGGATGGCTCATGGAGATCCTGCGGTGCGATGATCCCCAATTCAGACAATTCGGCCAGGTTTATCTCTCGACAGCATATCCCGGCGTGGTCAAGGCGTGGCACTATCATAAAAAACAGACAGATAATTTTACCTGCGTCAAGGGAATGATGAAAGTCGCACTGTATGATGCACGGGAGGATTCCCCGACATACCGGCAACTCGTGGAACTCTTTATCGGGGAGAAGAACCCGGCCCTTATCACGGTTCCGCCCGGAGTGTATCATGGGTTTAAGGCAATCGGGACAGAGACTGCATTTTTTATGAGTATTCCCACAATGCCTTATAATTATAAAGATCCTGACGAGTTCCGTCTCCCCCCGGATTCACCGGATATTCCCTATGACTGGGGACTCATGCCGGGATTGAAACATGGATAATTTTTTTCGGGGGGGAATCGTTTGAAACTTCTTGTGACGGGCGGTCTGGGATTTATCGGCAGCAATTTTATCCGGCATATGCTCAATGCGCATCCGGAATGCACGGTCACCAACCTTGATGCGATAACCTATGCGGGAAACCCGGCAAATCTTGCGGATATTGAAAAAGATCCACGATATTCTTTTGTACAAGGAAATATATGCGATCGACAGATTGTCGAATCGGTATTTTCACGTCATGAGATCGATACGATAGTTCATTTCGCCGCAGAGAGTCATGTCGATCGTTCCATTCAGGATTCGTCTGCATTTGTGACGACCAATGTACTGGGAACCCAGACGCTTCTTGACATGTCACTGCGTCAAAAGTGTTCGCGATTTGTTCATATCTCCACGGATGAAGTATACGGGAGCACGACAACGGGATCATGGAAGGAGACGGACATGCTGAATCCCTCCAGCCCGTATTCAGCAAGCAAGGCGGCATCGGATTTGCTTGCCCGCGCTTTTTTTATCACTCATGGTTTGCCGGTCGTTATAACACGGTGTACCAATAATTATGGTCCGTACCAGTACCCGGAGAAACTGATCCCGTTTTTCGTGACCAATCTTCTCGAAGGTAAAAAGGTTCCGCTCTATGGAACGGGAAAAAATATCCGTGACTGGATCTATGTGCTGGACCATTGCCGTGCAATCGATTTCGTGCTCCATCAGGGTACCGATGGGGAGATCTACAATATTGGTAGTGACAATGAGAAGACAAATCTCGATATTACGTATGAGATCTTAAAAATCCTTAACAAGGATTCCTCACGTATCGAGTTTGTGAAGGATCGTCCAGGTCATGACTGGCGATATTCTCTGGATTCGTCAAAGCTGCGAGCCATGGGTTGGAAACCACAGACTTCATTTGAGACTGCACTTGAAGAGACGGTCGAGTGGTATATTCAGCATAAAGGGTGGTGGCAACCATTGCTCCGCTGAAAAAAGTCCTCATTCTTGGTGCATATGGCATGCTCGGGCACGATCTCCAGACTGTTTTTCCCTGTGCAGATTTCAAAGGTCATGATCTTGATATTACTGATGCCCGAAACATTGCCGCAGCAATCCATGGACTGCACCCTGCACTGGTGATCAACGCTGCTGCCTATACGGATGTTGACGGCTGTGAGGACAACAGGGATCTCGCGTTCGCGGTCAATGGAGATTCTCTCGGGCCACTCGCGCGAGCATGCCGGGACACTGGTGCGATATTGGTCCACTTCAGTACGGATTATGTATTTGATGGCACACGGAGATCATACCGGGAAAATGACGTCCCTCATCCGATCAATGCATATGGGGAATCCAAATTGCTTGGCGAGAAAAACATCCAGGAAACCATGGATGATTACCGGATCATCCGCACATCGTGGCTTTTTGGGAAACATGGGAAAAATTTTGTCGAAACCATGCTCCGGCTCTCATCGGAGATGCCACAGGTTTATGTAGTGAATGACCAGTTCGGCAAACCCACCTATACGGCAGACCTTGCACGGAATACTGTCGATATTGCTTCGTCTGCACCGGGGATTTATCACGTAACCAATGAG
>JBAVWM010000203.1:0-11243 GCA_049697815.1 Methanoregula sp.
GCCGGGAAGGCGGCGAGACTATCTCCGGCGGCCTTGGGATCAGCAGCGTGCGGGACGTGCCGGAGAGCGGGCGGCTGGTTATGGACGCGAAACGTGCGGGCAAAAAGATCGCATTCCATGCCGGTGAACGGGATAGCGGGGATATCGATGCCGCACTTGCATATGAGCCGGATCTCCTCATCCACATGACGCATGCAACAAAAAAGCAGCTCCGCGAATGTGCCGAGCGGTCGATCCCGATCGCGGTCTGCCCGCGGTCCAACTGGACGCTCGGGGTTGCATCCTCCCGCCGTCATCCCCCGGTTGCCCTCATGGAAGAGCTTGGCTGCACGGTCTGTCTCGGTACGGACAATGCGATGTTTGTTGCGCCTGACCTGTTTTCCGAGATGGCATTCCTCTCAACGGTTTACCGGATCGCACCGGTGCCCGTGCTCCGGGCAGCAGTCCGGGGATCGGCAGTTTTCGGGCCATCGTTTTTCATCAGGCAGGGGTCCCGGGCGAACCTGTTTGTCGTGGACCCGGCCCGGTCAGCGCTGCGCTTCTCGCGCGATCCGCTCGCAACGCTTGTGAAACGGGCGAATGCGGCCGCAATCAGGACAAATGTTTTTAGTGTGTAAATCAAATAAAACAGGCATGTTTGTTTTAGGTGATGCCGGTGTTTACTAATATCCTTGTTGCAATCGATGGGTCGGAGGCAAGCCAGCGCGTTTTGGTCCGGGCAGTGGAGGAAGCGAAGGTGTGGAATGCCCGGCTCAACGTGATCTATGTGGTGGAGACGGGGCTGTTCTCTTCGTTACCTGCCGACAATACCGTTGAGATCATGTACCGCGTCCTGGAAAAGGAGGGCACCGAGGTCCTTGAACAGGCAAAAAAGTATGCAGCCGAGAACGGCGTCAACGCAATACCATATATAAAACAGGGACATGCCGGAAGCGAAGTTGTGGGCCTTGCCGATTTAGAAAAGATCGACCTTGTCATGGTAGGTTCCCATGGAAAAAGCCAGGCCGACCGCCTCCTTATCGGGAGCGTCAGCACCTATGTTGTCACCCACTGCAAAGTCACAACCATGGTGGTGAGATCATAACAGAAATGGTTGTCAGGGATTACATGACTTCCGACGTTGTTCACGTCGAAATTCCCGGAAACCGTGACGATGTCCTGAAGATCCTCAAACGCACGGGTATCTCCGGTGTCCCGGTCATCAAGCACAAGAAGATCGTTGGTATCATTACAAGGAAGGACCTCCTGCGTAAACCCGAAGAAACCCAGCTCGGCCTTCTGATGACGGCCAGACCCCTCACCATCGCCCCGGATGCGGATGTCAGCGAGGCCGCACGCATCCTGGTCACGAAAAAGATCCGGCGCCTGCCGGTCGTGGAAGACGGGCACCTGCTCGGCCTGCTCTCGGTTGCAGACCTCGTCCATGCCATTGCCCAGAAGAAGATCAAGGATGAAATAAAGAATATCTACACGAGCCAGACCTTTGCCCTCTGGGAAGAAACCCCGCTGCCGGTCGTGGGCAGGGTCATGGAGATCTCCGGTGTGGATGCAATACCGATCCTCGACGCCGAGAACCGTCTCCAGGGGATTATTTCCGAGCGGGACCTGATCCGGAACACCAGCATTGAGGACAGCGTCGGGGTTTCCGACTTCTCGAACGGCACGGACGATGACGAGTGGACCTGGGAGAGCATCCGGGACAACCATACCATCAGTTTCGGGATCTCGAAAGTCCAGCTCCCGAACCGGCCGGTCAAACTTGCCATGGTAAAGAACGTGGTCGCGGTACCGGCGAATGCCGAGGTCAGCGAATGTGCGCTCAAGATGCGGCGGGCCCGTGTCGACCAGCTGCCGGTGATCAATGGCGACAAGCGCCTCGTGGCCATGCTCTATGACCGGGAGCTGATACGGGCCCTTTGCCGCGAGGGGTCTGAATAAAAACCTTTAAATTTCTCAATATCACCTAATATTTTATAACGCTTTTATTACCATTCAAGCGTCCATTTGTTTTTGGGAGTTACTATGGCTGAACAGGTACAGGAGTCCATGAAGGGAACAACCACGATCGGCATTGTTTTTGCCGGGGGTGTAATCCTCGCCACGGAGAAGCGGGCGACCATGGGCTACATGATCGCGAGCAAGAAAGCAAAAAAGGTCTACCAGGTAGCAGAACGGATTGGCATGACAACTGCCGGCGGCGTCGGAGACGCCCAGCAGCTCGCCCGTATCCTGACCGTTGAATGCAACCTCTACCAGATCCGCAGGTCGCGGGCCATCACCGTTGGTGCTGCGGCAACCCTGCTCTCGAATTACTTAAACCAGAACCGGTATTTCCCGTACTATGTCCAGCTGCTGGTCGGCGGCGTGGACGAGCACGGGCCAAGCGTCTATTCCGTTGATGCAATGGGCGGGGCGACCAAGGAAGAGGAGATCGTAGCCACCGGCTCCGGCTCTCCCATGGCGTACGGTGTGCTTGAAGACCGGTTCCGCAAGGACATGGCAGAGGACGAAGCGATCGATATCGCGATCCGTGGCCTGAAGTCCGCCATGAAACGCGACGCGGGTTCCGGCGAGGGGATCCATGTTGTTGTGATAACGAAAGACAAGTACGAGGTGCTTGGCGAAGACGCTCTCAAGAAGTATCTTGCCAAGACCAATGCATAACTTTTTTTTAGGACGACTTTTTTATGCTGATGGAAGAACGGCTCAAAGAGCTCAAAGATAAGATTAACGAGAAAGTGCCCCATGGCATTACCGTGACGCAGGTCGAGTTCGAAGGACCCGAACTGGTCATTTATACCGACGACCCGAAACGGTTTGCCGATGAAGCGGACCTGATCAAGATCCTTGCCCGCGACCTGCGCAAGCGCATCGTGGTCCGGCCAACGGTTCTCGAAGACCCCGAAAAGGCCTACAACGAGATCAAAGCCGTGGTCCCGGAGACTGCCGGTATCACGGATATCTTTTTTGATGCCGATACCGGTGAGGTGCTGATCGAGGCAGAAAAACCCGGGGTTGTGATTGGGAAGAACGGGACCACGCTGCGGGACATCACCCGTCATATCGGGTGGACACCAAAGGTTGTCAGGACGCCCCCCATCGAGAGCTCGACGGTCAAGCAGACCCGCCAGTACCTCCGGTCCGTGAACGAGGAGCGCAAACAGTTCCTGCGGACCATCGGGCGGAGGATCCACCGGGATATTCCCGGTAAAGAGGAGATGGGTAAAGATGCCACGAAAAAAGACCAGTGGATCCGGGTCACCATGCTCGGCTGCTGCCGGGAGGTTGGCCGTGCAGCGTTCCTCCTGACTACGCCGAACAGCCGGATCCTGATCGACTGCGGGGAAAAGCCGGACAATGCCGGGGGCACTCCCTACCTGTACGTGCCGGAGATCCACCCGCTCGCCCAGCTGGACGCGGTCGTCCTTACCCATGCCCACCTCGACCACTGCGCCCTGATCCCGCTGCTGTTCAAGTACGGGTACGAGGGCCCGGTCTACTCGACACCCCCGACCCGGGACCTCTCCGCCATGCTCCAGCTCGATTACCTTGACGTGATCAACAAGGAGGACCGGAAGATTCCCTACTCCTCGCAGGAAGTCAAGACCTACATCCGGCATTCCATCACGCTCAACTATGGCAGCGTGACCGATATTGCACCGGACATCAAGCTCACCTTCCATAATGCCGGCCATATTCTTGGATCAGCCATAGCCCATTTCCATGTCGGCGACGGGATGTACAACATCGCGTTCACGGGGGATTTCAATTACGCGAAGAGCCGGCTCTTCAACCCGGCCATCAACCAGTTCCCCCGGCTCGAAACGCTCTTCATGGAGAGCACGTATGGCGGCAGCAATGATTTCCAGCAGCCGCGGTCGGATGCTGAAGCCCTCCTGTACGAGACGGTCAACAAGGTCCTCCAGCGGGGCGGAAAAGTTATCATCCCGGCATTTGCCGTGGGCCGTTCGCAGGAAGTCATGCTTGCACTCGAAGAAGGCATGCGCCTTGACAAGATCCCGAAAGTCAAGATCTATCTTGACGGCATGATCCGCGAGGCGACTGCAATCCACACCACCTACCCGGAGTACCTGAACACCGAGCTCCGGAACCTGATCTTCCGGGAAGGCATGAACCCGTTCCTTGCCGAGTGTTTCCAGCAGGTGGACAGCCAGGATGTCCGTGAGAACGTGATAGCCGGCGATCCCTGCGTCATCATCACAACGAGCGGCATGCTGAATGGCGGGCCGGTCATGGAATATCTCCTGAACCTGGCCCAGGATGAGAAGAATGCGCTGGTGTTTGTCGGGTACCAGGCTGAAGGAACGTACGGCCGGCGCATCCAGAAAGGCTGGCGCGAGGTGCCGATGGGGCGCAAGGGGACGATTTCCATCAACCTCGAGATCATCACGGTCGACGGGTTCTCGGGTCACTCGGACCGCAGGCAGCTGATGAATTACATCGGCCAGATCCAGCCGCGTCCCGAGAAGATCTTCTGCATCCATGGAGACGAGAACAATACGATCGATCTTGCCAGTTCCATCTACAAGCGCTACCACATCGAGACACATTCGCCCATGAACCTCGAGACCTACCGCATGCTCTGAAAGCGGTGGTCGTTATGAAAAACCCGGTCACCCTTTTTTCCGGCATATTTGTCGTCATGGCGCTCAGTAACGCCATCGTCCCGGTCCTGCCGTCGTATACGGGCAGTTCCTCACTGCAGGGCGCGATCTATGCTGCCTATTTTCTCGGGGCGTTTTTAAGCACACTGCCTGCAGGCATGCTGTCCGACCGCTTCGGGCGTGTCCCCCTTATCCGCTCGGGACTTGTCATCACGGCGGCAAGCGGCCTTCTTCTATCCACGAATTCGGCGCCGTACCTGCTCCTGGCTGCCCGCTTTATCGAAGGGATCGGCGGGGGATGTTTTGTTGCCGCAGCCATGTCCTCCGTCAATTCCCGTGCAGACCACGAGAAGATGAGCGGGTACTTTATGGCCCTGTTAAACGCCGGCCTTGTCACGGGACTTGTCCTTGCCGGATGGCTGGCATCGCACAGCGGGAACCCGGCAGCAGGCATCCTGCTCTTTACGGCACTCGCCCTTGTTCCGGCCTGCATAAGTTTCTTCATGCAGGATGCCGGTCATACTGCAACTCCTTTCAACCCTGCGGTCTTCGTTTCCTTTGTACGGGACTTCCGCTGGCTCTGGTTCTCCTCGGTTGTCCTGATCGGGATAACGGGCGTAGTCAGCTCGCTCTATCCCCAGTTTTCAGGCGCTTCTTCCGAGAGCCTCGGGTACTGGATCGCCGGCATGAGTGTAGCAACGATTGGTGCCGTACTGGTTGCGTCCCGGGCATCGCTCCCCCCGGTTCCTGCCATCCGCTTGTCGGCAGTCCTGATGGCGGCAGGCGTCATGGTCGCATTTTTCTCCCCGTGGGGATTTGCCATGCTCGTGGCGCTGGCCGGCATCGTGATGATCGCCCAGATGGCAATCCTTGCCGGTGTACGGGAGCACCAGGGTGTGGTGATGGGGCTGTTCTCCACCACAAGTTATCTCGGGATGGCCATACTCCCCTTCATTGCAGGACTCTTTGCCGAGCTGGCCGGTTTTTTCTGGGCATTCTCCATCACCGCGTTCTCAGCCCTCCTGGTTGCTTTTACCATTGGCCGAAGTCCGGTCCCGGACAGGGCATCAGAACCATGAAAATCGTTAAACATACTGTAATTTTGTGAGGACCCCCACCACAAGGCTTCTCCGAGGTACTGCGGGCAGCGCGATGTTTTCACTTATGCTTATAGTCACGGATCCGCCGCGGGGGCGCCCCTGTGAGGTGCGGCGGCGTTCATCGCACATAATTGAGAGGTATGAACAATCCATTACTCACATCAGTTAATTCAATTTTCATGGGAAATCTTCCAAAAAACTGATGCTCTTGCAGGTATGCAGGTGCGCCCCCGCTGGCTCCGGCATCCCCCTCCTCGAGGGATTGTGAGGTATTACCGATAAAAAAATCTTGCGAATTTCAGATAATTCGAATCCCACGATCATAACGCGCCACGTCCCCCAACGGGGGAAAAACTTGGCGTAAGAGGGGGGCATTATGTCAAATCAAAGAGATTTTCTCCAGAGCAAAAAAACAATAGATTCATCTGCGATTAAGGGAAATTCCGTCATGAGATTATGAGATCCACGATCCTGATCCTGATTCTTCTCTTTTCGCTCCTGTTCATCCCGGTGGTCCGTGCGGAAGATCCCGTGGAGTGGTACACAAAAGCACAAGATGCCATGACCGTGGGAAACTATGCCCTGGCAGTCACCTACTATAACAACGCACTCCAGATTGACAAGAACTATGCCTCGGCCTATGCAGGCAGAGCTGCGGCGCTCAACATGCAGGGAAAATATACGGAGGCCCTGGCATCCGCAGATTCGGCTCTTGCGATTAAATCCATGGACCCGGTCGGCCTGAACGCCCGGGCGTTCGGCCTTTTGAAACTCGGGCGGTATGAGGAGGCAACAGCTGCGTACGACAAGCTCTTCACGGTTGAGCAGACCCGTAAAGACGCATACTGCAACCAGGCATATGCGTACATGATGCTCAACAAGACCGAGACTGCCGATGTCGCGTACGACCGCTGCACGCAGCTCGACCCCATGAATATGGAGGCATGGAACTATAAAGGCCTGAACCTGATGCAGGCAGGCAAATACGATGAGGCGCTGTCGGCATTCGACCATGCCACGTATATCACCACGAAAAATGCCACGGTCTGGAACAACAAGGGAGTCGCGCTGATGGCGCTGGGAAAACCTACTGACGCTCTCCAGAACTTCAACAAGGCGCTGGGCATCGACCCGAACTTTGCTGAAGCACGAGCGAACAAGGCAGACGCTTATGGTAAGCAGCAGTCGTTCAATATCTCCGGCACCATCACACCCAAAGAGACTATCAGCCGCATAGGAACGCTTTTTACCATCGTGACACCGACAAGCCAGGCAACAGAGGTTGTCACGCAGGCGCCGCCGGAAATGGAGAATACGATAACAATTATTACCACTGAGCCGGTTGCGAAGACGACGACCTACGCACCGGTCTCTCCGCTGACGGTTCTGGTTGCTCTTGCCGTTGTCGCGGGTATTGTTGCCGTGATGAGGAGAGAGTAATTTTTTTTGAAAATATTCTTGGATAACCCGGTATTTTTCATTTTTTCCTGACACTGATATTCGAATGACTCACTCAAAATTTGGCATGAAAATCTCAAAAGTTGATTTTCATGCGTAAGGCCTGTGACCGCAGGTCTCAAAGGTGTTTTTTTTTAGAAAAATTTCCGGGAACAGATACAGCGAGAGATTCTGAATCTGATTCAACTGGTGTACCGGAAGATCCAGAACCGTGATTGCCGGACTCAAGCCTAACCTTGCCACTTGCCGGCCGCTCCTGCGGGACCCGGGCTTGTGACAATTACGGGAACCCCCGGTTCTTCCAGCTAGCGGTACCGGCCTTGCGGAGATTGGACGGGATGGAAATCCTCTGAGAGGATCTGCCGGTGCCGGCGGGAATCCTGCCCAGCCCCCTGCCGGGAAAAGCCCGCCGCCTGTCACCGACGGGGAGGGTGTTCCCCGGGATCTCCCTCCGTCGGTGGCTGAAGCCCGGATCGGGAGGGAGGAGGGTAACCCAACGGAGCCCTTACAGGGCTCCGTTTCCCCTTTCTGGAGGGATTTACAGGATAGTAACGCGAAAATGCAGGATAGTAAGG
Organism: Methanoregula sp.; assembly: GCA_049697815.1. GTDB lineage: Archaea > Halobacteriota > Methanomicrobia > Methanomicrobiales > Methanospirillaceae > Methanoregula. Next base: position 7,759 of record JBAVWM010000203.1, read on the forward strand.
CTTTTTTGGGCAGGTCCTGACACGTAGTTTCACGTCTGAAAATGCCCGTTTTTCTTATGGGAGAGTATAGGACAGTTCCAGCAGAGGTTGGGTTCCGGATCGGGCTTTGGGACGTTTGGGAGAAGTGGGCAAAAGAAGGGGGATCGGGGATCATGGCGGGGGCAGAGGAGAGATCCAGGGGTGCAGTCAACGGAGGCTATTTCAGCCTCCGTTTCCCCGTTTTTCCGGCCCGGATGACACTGTTTCACGAAAAAATGACACTATTATTGGAGGAAACACCCGTTTCAGTCCCCGACTGGCGGGAACCAGCCTTTATATTGCCCGGAAAATGAGGGCTGCTGCACTAATACAGCGACGGATCGGCCAGAGCAGGTGCTGGTGGCTGTGTGCCGGCCCGAGGGAAAGGGGCAAGCTGCGGTCATGGTAGATAAGCTTCGCTGTATTTACCTCTGTGATCAGTTCAACCGGGGGGTCTTGCCGGAAGTCATATCAGCTCCACACTCAAATGGATTGCCGGTGATCACCGACCGGGCGATCGTGTTGAACGTCACACCATACGAATTGGCAGCAGGTAAAAAAAGGACTTAATGCAGTCTTGCCCTGCGTATCAGCGGTGAGTCCGGGTCCCTGATGCGTCGTGCGACTGGGTCACTGAGCGTTACGCGTGTTCCCGATCAACCGTGACAAGCATTCCGCAAGCGGTATGCGGGGAGCGGGCGGGAGCAGCCGCTGGCACCGGATCATCGCGAAAAGCCAGGGGCGTCAAGAGTACCAACAGGAAACTTCCAAAAAACAACGAGAGGATGCGAGTGGAACGGTGCGAGTCCGTGGAAACGGACATGCCCGAGCATCTGTGGCTCTGTTGAAATTTTGTTTGTGGAAGTAATCTTCCATCGGCAAACCTATAAGTTCACAATTGTAATCTTGTAGTTTAACATGAAATTTCCTGTCTGCAATGTTAACCTGCTCGTAGGTGAGCGATTGACCCTACAGATGGATTGCTATCAGAAAATCCGTGGCATCTGGTTTGAAAAAGACAAGCTGGATATACATGTTGAAACGGCAGATTCTTCCGTTTATCGGTGGGGAAGGGATAACGCCGTGATTTTTCGCAGGATTGGATAATGCCGGTCCTTGATATCAGTTCAGTCACTGGCTTGACCGGCCGTGAAGTTGAAGAGAAGGTCTTTCTGGAAGGGTATAACGAACTTCCCACAGCGGACCGACGGGGATTGACCCATATTATTGTTGAGGTTACCCACGAGCCGATGTTTCTTCTCCTTATAGCTGGTGGGATTTTGTATTTTGTTCTTGGTGACGTTACCGAGGGCCTGATGCTGATGAGCTTTGTCGTTGTCATCATCGGCATTACCATTTATCAGGAACGGAAGACCGAACGGGCACTCGAAGCGCTCAGGAACCTCTCCAGCCCCAGGGCCCTTGTCATCCGGGACGGAATGCAGAAACGGATCCCCGGCCGGGAAGTCGTGACCGGTGATTTGGTGATCCTTTCAGAAGGCGACCGCGTACCGGCTGACGGTCTCCTGCTTCTGTCCAACAACATAACGGCAGATGAATCCCTGTTGACCGGTGAATCGGTCCCGGTCCGGAAAATCCCGTGGAAAGACGGGATGCAGGCAGAACGGCCAGGGGGGGACGACCTGCCCTTTGTGTATTCGGGAACGCTTGTCGTGCAGGGTCAGGGGCTCGCACGGGTCACGGCAACCGGTGTCCGCACCGAAATGGGGAAGATCGGCACCGTCCTCCGGACCGTTGAACGGGGCGAAACCCGGCTGAAGACGGAGATCAACCGGATCGTCCGGACGATCGCGCTTGTGGGGATCGCGCTCTGTACCATCATCGTGATTGTCTACGGCCTGACCCGGTTCAACTGGATCGAGGGATTTCTGGCCGGCATCACGCTTGCCATGGCTATCCTGCCCGAAGAGTTCCCGGTGGTTCTCACCGTCTTCCTTGCGCTCGGGGCATGGCGAATCTCCCGGCAAAACGTACTCACCCGCCAGGTCCCCGCTATTGAGACATTGGGATCTGCAACCGTGCTTTGTGTGGACAAGACCGGCACACTGACCGAGAATCGGATGTCGGTTGCGAAATTCTCTGCAAAGGGGGAGATCTGTGACTGCGACGCATCCGGCCACTGTACAGTGACAGATTCCTGCCACGAAGTCGCGGAGTATGCCATCCTTGCCTGCAAGCAGGACCCCTTCGACCCGATGGAGAAGGCACTTCTTCATCTCAAAGACGGGGACTTCGGGAAGACGGAGCATATCCATGCGAACTGGGTCCTCGTGCAGGAATATCCCCTCTCCCCCGAGCTTCTCGCAATGTCCAATGTCTGGCGATCCCCGGACGGCGACCGGTTCATCATCGCGGCAAAAGGGGCACCGGAAGCGATCGCAGATCTCTGCCATTTCGATCCGGCTGCCGTTACGGAACTGTCAGGATCTGTCAACCTTATGGCAGCAGACGGCCTGCGTGTCCTTGGCGTTGCACGGGCCTCGTTCTCCATAGCCAGCCTTCCACAACAGCAGCACGATTTTACGTTTGAATTCCTTGGCCTTACCGGGTTTGCCGACCCGGTCCGGCCGCAGATCGCAAATGCCGTCAGGGAATGCTACACGGCCGGTATCCGGGTCATTATGATCACCGGGGACTACCCCCTGACAGCACAGAATATCGCCCGGCAGATCGGGCTTGCAGATGGTTCCCGGTACATCACGGGCCCTGAACTGGATGCCATGGACGACGCAGAACTGCAAAAAAGGATCAATTCCGTTACGGTCTTTGCCCGTGTTGTTCCCGAACAGAAACTCCGGATCGTGAACGCCCTGAAAGCCACGGGAGAGGTTGTCGCGATGACCGGCGACGGCGTAAATGATGCACCGGCGTTAAAGTCTGCGGATATCGGGATCGCCATGGGGGGCAGGGGCACCGATGTTGCCCGCGAGGCTTCATCGCTTGTCCTGCTTGACGACAACTTCACTTCAATCGTCTCGGCAGTCCGTCTCGGCCGGCGGATCTTTGACAACCTGAAAAAAGCAATGGCCTACATCTTCTCGATCCACGTCCCTATCGCCGGCATGTCGCTGATCCCCGTCCTGTTCAACATGCCACTTGTCCTGCTTCCGGTCCATATCGTCTTCCTCGAACTGATCATCGACCCGGCCTGCTCGGTGGTCTTTGAATCCGAAAAGGAGGAGCGGGATGTCATGGACCGCCGGCCCCGGCGAAAAGATGAGGGGATTTTCACCCGTCGAACCCTTGTACTCAGCCTGCTGCAGGGGTTTGTCGTGCTGGCAGTGGTACTGGCAGTATACTGGTGCGCCCTCTTCCGGGGCCTGAGTGAGGCGGAAGTGCGGGCCCTGACGTTCACAACGATTGTGATTGCCAACCTTTGCCTGATCCTTACCAACCGCTCATGGTCGGATACCATTTTCACATCGCTGCGGACACCCAACCGTGCG
>JBAVWM010000204.1:0-2075 GCA_049697815.1 Methanoregula sp.
AACATCGCAAGACCATCACCAATATAGTCCAGACAGGTCATGGCAGTGAAAGGATCATTGATTGCAGGAGACATGGCCCGGACGGCAATCTCAGTAAGCTGATTAACGGCATATTCGACATCCTGGGTCGGTGTGCTCTGGTTTCCAAGATGGAATGTGTTTCTGATTTCGTTATCCAGGTCGTTATCAACCCGATCAGCGGGCCAAACCTGTGCAATCACCATGCCACTCCTGACAAAGGCGCCTGGCTTGGGAACAATACGGATCACGATATCCTTTTTTTCGGCGAGGGGAAGGATGTGTTCCGGATCTACATACTGGATATACCCGGGTTTATTTGCACGAACCGGACGAGCTTCAGCCGTTATCAGTGAATCCGGAGGGATTTTAGCAGTTTGACGTTGGTATTCCCCGCCCCGTGTTTCTGGCTGGTTCGTTTCACGGACCACCTCCAGCAACTCCACACCCGCTGAAGCCGCGATATTGGGAGCCTGGAGCATGGTACTTATATGCTGGATGAGCAGGATGAGTGAAGCGAAGGCTACGATTAAAAGGTACATGCCCAGGGTAGTAGTTATCTGAGGCCCATCGGGTTCTACTTCAGCTGGAGGAATTCCCAAAGCACTAAAGATGCAATAGGCAAAGGTAGCCACAAACATACCCAGAACAAACTGGGTAGTTCGATCACCGAGAAAAACCCGGATCAATCGTGAGCCATATTGGGACGCCACCGTAGAAAGTGGCAGGGTGAGGAGCGTAAAGACCACTCCGGCGGTTGTCAGGACAGTGGTGGCCATCGCAAACAGATAACCACGAAGTTCGCTGGGACTTCCTGATATAACGAAACGACTGGTATTCAGGACTTCATTAGGGATTTGACCATCCAGCCAGTACATCGACCACGCCAGGAGAATCGCTCCAAGCGCCATGACCCCGGGAATGAAGAGGAAGTTCACACTCATTCGATCCCATGTGTGACGGCCTGCGATTCTGCTCATTAAGGGAAATCTCATGCGGTAAACCTCGATTTACGGGTACTCCTCACTCAAAGGAAATTGATTGTCGCTATCAATAATATACATATGTTTCTATCCCCCCATAAAGTCCAGGATTCGTCATTTATGAACCCGCGGTAGTGTGATTACATCTCTTCACGGGTCCGGCGTCGTAAGTGAAGGAATTCAACGAGAGCACTTCACCTTTTAGCGCTCGATAAGCAGGTCTGCTGCGGATTGACATCATACGTCCAGGGCGAACCGCAATTCTTCCACCCGTTCTTCATCCGTTTTCCGTAATGTTTACTAGTGGGATCGTCCACCATGTCACCTTCCATCCCATCGATGATGTTGTAGACGTTTACAAAACCAGCTTTTGCAAGAGCGTTGACTGCCATCGCACTGCGGTGCCCGGACCGGCACATGACCAGGATGGTGTCGGCGGGCTTGAACTGACGTCTCACTTCGGTAATGAAATCGGGGTTGGACTCCACTGCTAACTGGTTGGTTTCGGCGTTCCACTCGTGTTTTACGAAAAGGAGGGGGATGTTCCTCGCCATCTCCGCATGGCCAACGAAAACATATTCTTCGGGAGTACGAACATCGAGAATATGGACCTGCACGGGGGAGGTCTTCCACATCTTGTACGCCTCTTCCGCCGTCACATAGAGTCCCAGGCTTGTCCGCTTTCTTTCAGGAACCTGGTAGTTTGACTTGGAGGCAGATTTCTTTTGATCTGGCATCAACTCATCTCCTTTTTCCCTAGTTTCACATCAACCGTTTTGTAACTGTGCCAGGCACCTTCCGGCTACCCGAGCCGCGTACCCTCTACCTCGAGCCCTCATTCCATCATCGGTTGTCCACGTCATGGAGAGCCTCCTGGACAGTATCCTTGAAACGATCCCTGCCAGCCAATTCAACAAGTCCCTGCTTCTCCATGTCGCTCATCGTAACAGTATTCACCCCAACGAATCTCACCTGCACATTCTTGTCCTGTGCTTCCTTTACCACCTTTTCAAGGACGCGAACTGAGCTGATGTCGAGGTGGATGTAGTGGGCTTCCATGTCTATGAGTAATAC
>JBAVWM010000205.1:0-1522 GCA_049697815.1 Methanoregula sp.
ACACACAGCATAAGATATCGATGACCTCGCCGGTGATCACCTCCCGCAAGATAGCGATGACGGCGCCGGTAGTATCCGATGCGAAGTCGATGTCGTTCGTAATGCCCCCAGGACAAAGCCGGTATGATATTCCCGATCCGCTGGACAGCCGTGTACGGATCACAACGCTACCCTCCCGAGAGGTTGCAGTCATCCGTTTCAAGGGATATGCCCGGCAGGATGAGGTTGAGTCGGCAGAGGAACGGCTGCTGGTAGGGCTGAAGAAGGCCGCAATTGAACCGGTCGGCGGCCCATTTCTGATGCGATACAATCCACCGTGGACACCCGGTTTCCTTAGACGGAATGAGGTGGCAGTGGAGATAACGAGGTAGCGGTCTGTCCTGCAGGGGCAGACCACCGAATTTTCTCTCTCCCTTAATTCGGGCACTCATTCTTTTATTTAAAAAATCATCAGCAAAAACTGGTTTGTGGGATATTCAGGCATCTTTTAATTTCATTTAAGGTTCTTTGATCTCTCTCCGTCGCACAAATACCATAACTCCCAGGAGAATTAGTACAACAAATGCAGCAAAACCTGCCACTACAAGGCTTTGTCGAGGCCCTGTGTTGGCAACAATGACACCGATCAGTCCCCAGATAACCGGTAAAACATACCATACGTTGCCTTTGCTTTTATATATAATACCGGAAGCAATGGTCATCGCAAGGAGGAGAATGAGAAGGGAAAATGCCGTCTCCTGAGGTCCATCCGGTATCATGCCGGAAGTTTTGATTACTGCTGCGAAATTGATGAAAATTGCGAGGCTGGCCCATCCGGTAAGGAGACTGATCGGTGCCAGAACAATGTAGACCTCATTCTTCTTAAGAAGTGATTGATCCTCGGTCAGACTGACAATTGCATACAGAAGCGATATGAGAATCCAGATGAAAATTCCAATCAGGATCCAGTCACTCCCCCCAAACTGCGCAACGAGAGCGTATGCAGTCACACCAGTGAAAGCCGATGCGGTGTAAAAACCAACCCGGCGAAGAATGTTGTTCTCGCGTTGTGCGGGGAGTGCCTGGTATATTCCATAGACAATACAACCGGCGTAAATTAAAAACCAGATGAAAAAGCTCCAGTAGATTGGTTGGACCCGGGGTACAACAGTCATCGCCCGGTCACCGATGCCGATACCAATTCCAAGTGCCGGTAATAATGTTACCAAAAATTGTGCAAGTGAAAATATCAGGTTCGCTACCTGCCGGATAATATCCTGTTTATTCTGACTAATTGTCGTGAGTTTCACCCCGATAATGTTCTTAAGGACTTACTACTTGAAAAAACATGAAGACGGGATCTGATTGATTTTTTATAGATCGCTTTTTTAAAAACCTCCGTCGGAAAAACCGGCCGTCATATTTGCGTCCGTGGCTTCCGCGGCCTCCGGATTCGTTTGCGCTTCGGCATTCCGGTCATGGGATCAATCTCCGGGGCATCCGGCTCATGGACAATTGGTGCCCGTATGGCAATTATCCTCTG
>JBAVWM010000206.1:0-2519 GCA_049697815.1 Methanoregula sp.
GCACAGTACAGGATCAATCCGATCGCGGTGATAAAGAAGGGATATACGATCACTTTTCCGAGCCCTTCCCGCTCATTGGTATAGACATCAATGATAATCCCGATGGACATCACAAGACCTCCCGCTATCAGCCAGCCGATTGCCCCGTAGATAAACAACATGAGGAAATATAATACACCAAAATCCGTGGAATAATAATTCAGAATCGTGATAAATCCGTTGACAATCCCCATAAGAACGAGCAGGATCGTTATGGTATACGTAACAAACGAGAACCGCCCGCGCTGCAGAGAGACCCGGAGGGTATCGATAATACCGTGGACGATCTCATCGAGCCCGAAGCCTTTATAGAGCATATAGAAGCCAATGACCCCGATCACAATGATCGTGGCAATCCCCGGCGCATTGAGGAGATATGCGATCGCGTACAACAGCATGGCCAGACCCAGCGGTATGAAGATCAAGCGGGATATTTTTGGATCGTCAAGCAGTTTTTTCAGGATGTAATACGTACCTTCGAGGTTTGGCATCTGGTTGACAATGACCCGGCGGATGCTCGATACCGGAATCAGGGACTGGATGATCGGGATGACATACTCGTCTTCCGCGCCGTCAGTAACAAGGATACAGTTGGTTGCCCCGGTCTCCCTCACTACCTGTTCAAGCGATGTGGCAATCCTGCGATCGCCGTCGATCATATGGAGGTGATTTCCGGCAACAACGGCAATGGCCGTATCTTCGCCTTTCGCGGTGAGTTCGTCATATATTTTCACTGCAGAAAAAATTGCATTGACATCGGAATCTTCGGGATCCGCAAGGGCAAGCGTGTTTGCCGCTTGCAGGCAGGCTTCCCTGCCAACCGCCGGGCTCTCGATCTTTGCCTTCCACCCGATATCATCGTCCCGGTCAACACTCAGGACCAGCGTCCGTCCCTGCGTCATGTCGTTATTTATAAAATTGCCGTAAATCTATTAAATTATTCCTCACGGTCAGGAAATCAGATAAAAAAAGAATTCAGATGAGTTTTGAGCGCTGGAGGAGTAAAATATCGTCGGTCGTGAGTTTCTCTCCCGCCCGGAAATTCTTGAAAAGACTTTCGGCCTCTTTCCTGACGGCCTTCTGCTCTTTTGTGACCTTGACCTTCTTGGTCTTCTTGCGGAGGCCGGAGATCACCTTATCATAGTCACGAAGCTCCTTCTGGCAGGCAATGAAGAACTTGTGCTCTGCGTCCGCTGATTCCTGTGCTTCCACAAAACTCTTGTGTGCTGCATCGGCTGCTTCCCGGGACTTGTCAGCCTTGCGGTAGGATTCGACCATGAGATCGTGGTGCTTCTGGGCGAGTTCTGCAACCTCGGTAACTTTTGCGTGGAGATCGGATGCCTGCTTGCGGAATTCCCGGGCTTCGGCGATCTTCGTGCGCATCTCCTTGTTCTGTTCAAGTTCGGCTTCCTGCTCGCGGACCTGGCCCTTCATCTGCTTGATCTTGTCGATCAGCTCACGTTCCTTATCAGTCGTGAAGACCTCGGTCTGCTGGCGGTACTCCATGTACTCGATCTGCTTCTGGAGCTCCTTGATCCCCCGGTTTTTCAGGGTGCCGTGCTCTTTTTTAAAGGCCTCAATCTCCTCGAACAGGACATTTGCCTTGTCATTGAACGCATTGCGCTGACCCTTGATATCAAGGACTGACTGATTGTAGGTATCCCGTAGATCCTTGTTCTTCTGGGCTTCTTCCACGAATTCACGGGTCTGGTTATTGAGGGTGTTGCGTTCCCTCGCAAACTTGCTCGCGGATGCGTTCAGCTCGTTCCGTCGGTTTTTATGCTCTTCAGACTCTGCAAGGGTTTTTTTCCTTTTTTCCATCAGGTCATTCAACATGCGTTCCTGCTCCTCATCAGATTCTCCTTTGCGGGAGGTACGGGATTCTTTTGTGCCTGCACTTCATACAACCGGAAGGATCTGCCGGCAGATCCCTCCATTCCATTCACAGGATAATTCTGCATGCAGCATGCAGAATGGAAAACACCAGAAAAGGCAATCAGCGTGGAATTATTGCAAGACTTATTGCAAGACTTCGCACCGAAGTCTTTGTTCAACACTCTGTTCATGATGTTCAACTCCCGATACCAGGGCTTTACCGTCCACAGGCTTTAGCCCACAACCACCCGACAAAGGATTGGCCGAATGTACTATAAATTAAAGGTATGGAGGCGTATTAAGGATTTCGCCGTAACCGGGTAAGACGGATCGATCACTGAAACGTGAATACAACAAGCAAATAGAACCCGGACAAAAAGGAAATTGGTGGTTGGATGAATCCAACGTTTCCTCAATTATTTCTTGAGATTTCTGTTTTTGGTGTAAGTATGCGGTATTAACCGACCCATTCAAGGACGCCGCCGCCACTTGGCTGGTCCCTGCCGCCTCTCCTGTTTACGGGCATCTCAACTGCCTTGGGATTTGAACGCTTGTTCTCAATGTCCGTGATCATCGTCTTGTAGGACTGGCGGGTACCGAGGATC
>JBAVWM010000207.1:0-6067 GCA_049697815.1 Methanoregula sp.
GCTCCGGTACCAAGGGCATGTAGATACAGACACAGTCACCTTTCTTGATCCCAATCTTCTTGAGGGCATTGGCAAAGCGTGCCACCTGGGAGAGGAGCTTCTGGTACGTGAAGATCCGTTCCCGCCCCTCCTCGCCCCGCCAGATGAGGGCAACCTTGTTGCGGCGGCTGTCGCTGACATGGCGGTCAAGGCAGTTTGCCGTGATGTTCAGCCTGGCGTTGGTAAACCATTTGGCATATGGGTAGTCCCATTCCAGTATTTTGTCCCATAGCTTGATCCAGTCCAGTTCCTTTGCCTTCTTTTCCCAGAACCCGTCGGGATTTTTCAGAAATTCCGTATAGGTTTTCTGGTAATCTGACATCCAGGCTTTTTTCTTGTACTGTGGGTCGGGCGTGTACGATTTCACGTCCTCGACAAGCTTGACATCAAAATCTTCCGTCATGTCCCACCAATTTTACATTATTAATCATGTTGAACATGATATTTATACGTTCTCGAACGTTTTTTCGGCAAAAACAGCGAGAGCTACCGGAAGAGATCCGGATTATCTGACCGTGGACATTCCGGTCAACGGTCAGAATAATCAGGATCTTTTGGGCATTTCCATCGTCCAAAAGGATATAACAAGAATTATCTGTCCGGGTTTTTCAATATAGGATCGATGCTTAAAAAATTCACCGGGTGTCTACTGGGTGCGGCAATTGGAGACGCACTCGGTATGCCCAATGAAAGTACTTCTCCCAACCTTAACAAAATGAAATACGGGTACCGGCGCCCGTACAAGGGTCATCCCAACGAAGGGTTGAACCCGGGGCAGTTTACCGATGATACCCAGATAATGATCCTTGTCTCAACCCTCCTTGCTGACGGGAAATATAATGAGGAACGGTATACCACGGCACTTCGCGAACTGTACAGCAGGGGAGCTCTGCGCTTTCCTGACGGATCGGTTTCCGCAGTATGTGAACATACGGTCCAGGAGCATGTTCCCCAGAAAGGAGTGAAATCAACCACTGCCGGATGCCTTCCTCTTGCAGTCCCCTTTTCCCTAGCTTTTCCGGATATGAACGAGGCCTGTGAGCGGGCAGTACGGGCATGTAATGTTACCCACACCCATCCTGCGGCACATGCTGCGGTGTCAACATTTGTCACCTTCCTGTACCATACCCTTCATGAAACGTCCGATCCCATAGGAAAAGCACTGGCAAAGGCACAGGTTGAAGATGACGTGCTTGGTGGCAAGATCCGCAGTGCGCTGGTGCTTGAAAAGGACGGGATGGATACCCAGACCGCCCTGCTCAAGATCGGGAACGATGTCTCGGTATTCCAGACCGTCCCGATCGCGTTTTTCCTGATCAGCCGGTACCCCCACCCCCCGGATCTTCTCACCGTTTCAGCAAATACCGGTGGAAATACGGACACTATCGCGTTTCTCTGCGGGGCCTATATCGGTGCACGGTATGGTATCGGGGCACTGCCGGAAGACCTGCTTGGCGGACTGGAAGACCGGCAGCGGATTGAACTGCTGGGGCAACGCCTGTATTCCGTTTATTCCCGCAAACTCGGGCAGGAATAAGGTGTTTTCCGGAATATTTTTATAATTTCCAAACGGTTAAAAAAAATTCTCTCACAGAAGCAATTAAATTTCCAACAATCGGATATTCTTTTTATGAAGATTGCGATTATCGGGGCCTCCGGCTATGCCGGTGGTGAGCTGGTCCGCCTTCTCGTTCACCACTCCACTGCAGAAGTTACGTGTGCCACCTCACGGAAACTTGCAGGTACTCCCCTTGACCAGATCCACCCCCATCTGAAAGGGTTCACGGATCTCAAATTTGAGAATCCCGAGACCGATGCCATAGATGCGGATGTGGCATTTCTTGCAGTCCCGCACACGGCGGCAATGACCTATGCCGGCAAACTGCTGTCCCGCGGGATCAAGGTAATTGACCTCAGTGCCGATTACCGGCTTCCCAAAGAGGTTTACGAAAAAGTGTATGGTGTTACCCATTCGGATTATTTCCCTGCCCCGTACGGTATCCCCGAGCTCCATCGCAAGGAATGCATCAACGCGAAGTTCGTTGCAAACCCCGGCTGCTTCCCGACCGGGGCAACCCTTGCCGCGGCACCACTTGCCAGATATGCCCACACGGTCGTATTCGACTCCAAGACCGGAGTGAGCGGAGCGGGCGACAACCCCTCGGCGACCACCCATTACCCGAACGTGGGGGACAATGTCGGGCCATACAAATTGACCACTCACCGGCACCTTGCCGAGATGAAGCAGGAACTGGTGCATCTCGGCTCAAAGGCGAAATGTTACTTCACGCCGCATCTCGTTCCTGTCAACCGGGGTATCCTGACCACGGCCCATATCCTGCTTAACGAACCCCTTGAACAGAAGGAGGTAGAAAAGCTCTATCTCGACTTCTACAAGAACGAGTACTTCGTGCGGTACCAGAAACCCCTGCTTGCCGCTGTCCGCGGGAGCAACTTCTGCGACCTCATGGTCGAGAGCGAAGGACTGCGTGTGGTAGCCGTGTCAGCGATCGATAATCTTGTCAAAGGGGCGAGCGGCCAGGCAATCCAGAACATGAACCTGATGTGCGGTTTGAAAGAGAATGACGGACTTACCGGGGCAGGCATGCTGCCCTAGGTGGATTTTATGCTCGTACAAGACGCGATGACAAAAAACCCGGTGGTCTGCACCACGGAGACTCCTCTCCGGCAGGTCGTGGCACTGTTCCGGAAGCACCATATCGGCGGCCTTCCGGTCATGGAGGGAACGGAGCTTGTCGGTATCATCACGGAGTCCGATCTTATCTCCCTCCTTGAGACTGAGCGGATCTCGGATGATCTCTGGCTCCCGTCCCCCTTTGAGATCATCGAAGTTCCAATCCGGGAGTATATCAACTGGGAGAAGACCAAGCATGCCCTGACCAATATCGGCGACATGCCGGCAAAAAAAATTATGACCCACCGGGTGATCACGGCAACGGAAGATATGAGCGTCGAAGCCGCCGCCGCCATCATGCTGAAGGAGGGCATTGCACGCCTGCCGGTGATGCGGGGGAAAAAGTGTGTCGGGATCATCACGCGTGCGGATATCATCAATGCTGTCGGTTCGTCGTATGCCGAACATGAAGAGGCTGGTGAATAGATGTCATGTAAGAGTATCTGTGCAGTCCCCGGCGTCAAAGCATGGGGGATGAAAGAGGGAAAGTTTGGCCTCGCACTGATCGAAGCCCACGGCACGGCAGCCGGTATGTTCACGGAGAACCTTGTAAAGGCAGCACCGATCGAGCTGATGAAAAAACAGATCAGGGCAGGGAAGCTGGACGCAGTCATCGTCAACAGTGGGTGTGCGAATGCCTACACGGGAAAACGGGGGTATACCGATGCCGTTGCCATGACAGAGTATGCCGGATCAGCGCTTGGTGTAAAACCCTCGAACGTTGGTGCTGCAAGTACCGGTGTTATCGGGCGGTACCTTGACCTGCCCCTTATCAAGCGGCAATGTACGGCTATCGCGCCGAAGCTTGTTCGCTCTCCGGAAGCAGAGATCGTTACAGCACAGGCAATCATGACAACGGATACGTTCCAGAAACACGCACTCGTGGAAAAAGAGGGTTTCTGCATCGGGGGCATCACCAAAGGAAGCGGCATGATCGCTCCGAACATGGGAACGATGCTCGCGTTCATCTACACCGATGCAGAGATCGGTGCAAAGCCGCTCTCCGATGCCCTCCGGCAGGCGACCCGGCGTTCGTTCAACCGCGTTGTTGTCGATGGCGACACGAGCACGAATGACATCGCGCTCTGCATAGCCACCGGCGAAGCGGGCAAAGTGAAAGCGGCCGAATTCTCTGCGGCACTGGAGGAGTGCTGCCGATCCCTTGCAGAACAGATTGCAAAAGACGGCGAAGGGGCCACGAAGCTGCTCCAGGTGACCGTGACGGGCGCAAAGAAGGAGGACGATGCAGAGAAGGTTGCCCGTACCGTTATCGGGTCCCCTCTCGTCAAAACCGCCGTGTACGGCGAGGACCCGAACTGGGGACGCGTTATTGCAGCAGCCGGGCGTGCCGGCGTGAAGTTCGATCCGGACGCGGTCTCGCTCTGGATCAGCGACGGCAGCAGCACCCGGTTCCCGCTCGTGAAATCCGGCCAGATCATCGCCGATCTTGATGCGGCGAAAAAGGCAATGCACGGGAAGAACGTGGTCTTCCTCCTCGACCTTGCCGCAGGGAAAGAAAAAGCAACCGCGTGGGGCTGCGACCTCACCGAGCGGTACGTGGAGATCAACGGGAGGTACACGACATAATGAAGCGCGAAGATGTCCTGATGGAGGCACTGCCATATATCCAGCAGTTCCATGGCAAGACGATCGTGATCAAGCTTGGCGGCCACGCAATGGTGGACCCCGTTGTTCTTGAAAATGCCATACGGGACGCGGTACTCCTTCACTATGTTGGCATCCGTGTCGTGCTCGTCCATGGCGGGGGTCCTGAGATCAGCGAGAAGATGAAACAGATGGGCAAAGAATCGGTCTTTGTCGGAGGGCTCCGGGTCACCGACCAGGAGACCCTCGAGATTGCCCAGATGGTGCTTGTCGGGAAGATCAACAAGGGGATCGTATCCCTTATCGCCAAATGCGGTGCGCGGGGAGTTGGTCTCTCCGGCAGCGACGGGAACCTCATCATCGCAAAGAAGATGGAGCTCCAGAAAGTTGACGTAGGTGGCGTACAGAAAGAGGTTGATCTGGGGCATGTCGGCGAGATCGAATGGATCGATCCCGCGATCCTGAACACCCTCCTTGATAAGAACTACATCCCGGTAATATCACCTATTGCAATCGATCGGTCCGGCGGGAGCCTGAATATCAATGCCGATACCGCTGCCGGTGATATCGCCATTGCCCTCAGGGCCTACAAGCTTGTCAACATGACCGATGTTGAGGGCGTCATGGACAAGGGACGGACGAAGGTGTTCCGGAAACTCACGATCAATGAAGCAAACACGCTGCTGAAGTCCGGGGCGATAGGAGAAGGGATGATCCCGAAAGTGGGGTCGGTCATCAAAGCCGTGGAAAATGGTGTCTCGTTTGCCCATGTTATCAACGGAAATGTCGAGCATAACCTCATCCTCGAGCTCTTCACGAGGGACGGAGTGGGGACGATGCTCTCCCTCAAATAACTGTTTTATTACGGATGCGGGTACTTAGGTACAGGAAATACGTAACCGGGCGTGACATGTACCAATGAATAAAAGAAAGAATAAAAAACCGGGTAACCGGCCGGATAAAAATCCGGAAAATATGCCGGATACCACACCGGGTAACCGGCCGGATAAAAAAATACGCATACGTGCACTCCTGCTTGCCGTTGTGGTTCTTGGGTGTGCCGCAATTGTCGGAATGTATTTGTGGAATTCGTCCCAGTCCTCCCCGGTACAAGGAACGGGATCCAATACCGTTACCGTCTATTATTTTTACGGGAAAGAGTGCCCGCACTGCGAAAACGTAAGGCCGTTCATTGAGTCTATGCGCCAGAAATACCCGGATGTCAATTTCCAGATCCTAGAAATCTGGCATGATCAGACCAACAACGCACTTGCGACATTAATGAACCATAACCTCAACCAGTCGCAAACCATGGTTCCCGAGGTTATCGTTGGTGATGTCGTGCTGTTCGGTGATAAGGAAATACCCGCAAAACTTGAAAGCGTTATCATCGCTAAAAAAAAAACCTGACTGAATCGTCCCAACCAGCGGCCCCCCTCTCTCCCGGTACTCCTGCCGGTACAAACACTTCCATCCCTGCCTACTTTTTTTATGGGAATGGGTGCCCCCATTGTGAAAATGTAAAACCCCTTGTTGCCGATCTCCGTGCCAAATACCCCGAACTCAATCTGGAGATGCTGGAGGTCAACGAGAATAGGACGAACCTTGAGAAATTCGCGGCAATGCGCCTCCAGTACGGGCTTGGAACTGAAGGGAGCCTCCCGACCATCTTCATCGGCAAGGACGCATTGGTCGGGGAAATTGAGGTAAAGGATCATTTTGAGGAGA
>JBAVWM010000208.1:0-7341 GCA_049697815.1 Methanoregula sp.
CCGATTAAAAAATGATGCTCTGGAGAAATCCTCTTGCATCATCTATGATCGCCCCCCTTGCGCCAGCCCTGCCCCCGTTGGGGGCGGGGGCGCATGTGATGACTCTCCATTGCCTGCTTCTGAAAAATTCTCCATTTCTGTGTACAGGTAATACGGTGTCATCGCAATTGGTGCGCCCAAGCGGCGGGGCGAAGCCCCTGGAGCGTCAAGTACCATGATTTCTACAGAGCATAAAATGAAAATCGCTGATCGATTTGAAAACCAAATTCAGGATCCGATTTTGATCTAAGAATCGCGGATCGTTTTTCATACGAAAAACGGATCGTGATCTTCCGCTCCGACTGTATAGACGCTGTGAGAACCGGTTTCCAATCGCTGATCGATTTTAAAATGAGAACCGGAGATCGATTTTGATCTGAAAATCGCTGATCGATTCCGGATTGAAAATCGATCCCTGATTTTTCCGGAATAGTTTTTTATCGCAATAATGATCGGTCTGTGATTGGTGGGGGGAGGTACCCCCACCCCCTTTCCGTCTCCCGGTTCGCAACAGCACGAGATTTCCCGTTAATAATCCAAAATCCCGGCCCGCGTCAGACGGGGTGGTACCCTCCACCCCCTCCCCACCATGGTGGGGGGGTCCCCCCTCTCCGGATAAAAAATTGGTGGGGGGGTGGGGGGTACCTCCCCCCTTCTCAAAACTGATGGCATGGTACCAGTCCACAGGTTCCGGCCCGGTTTTTCCCGTGAAGATTCCGGCGTGGACTCAGGAGCGGGCAGGCCGCACCGGATTTGGGAAGGAGTTCGGTTCAGGGCCGGGGGGATTGGGGGTCCCCCTCCCACCTCCTCCCACTGTGGCAGGGGGCTCCTCCCCTTCCGGAAAAAATCCGGGTTGGGGGGGGTAGGGGGTACCACCCCCCCTACATAATTCTACTGAACTCAGGTTTACGCATTTGGAAAAAAATTGTGTGGATATACGATGTGTATGCTTACAAGAGGTTTCGTTCTGTGAATAAAACGGGAAGAACTTTAGAGCGGAAAACCGTTTGTTTCCCGCCTCAGGTTATCTCCATCTCTCCCAGGAACGCCCCCGGCTCCTTCACAACCTTCCCGACAACCTGCGATCCCCTGGCCATCTTCAGCACGGCAGCCACGCTCGCCTTCGGGACAACGTACGCGTACCCCATCCCCATGTTGAAGGTGCGGTACATTTCGGCTTCCGGGATGTCCCCGCTCTTCTGGATCCAGGTGAATATTTCCGGCGGGGTGATGGGAGTGTCGAAGAGGAACCCGTATTTACTCAGCCGCTTGAAGTTCAGGAGACCTCCTCCCGTCACATGGCACATCCCGTGCACCGTACAGCCTGCCGCGACCTTGAGGCTCTCGTGGTAGATCCGGGTCGGGGTCAGGAGCTCCTGCCCGAAGGTCTTCTTTGCCTTGAACTTCCTGGTGTAACCCGCGTATTTCTCTACAACGGACCGGGCAAGCGAGAGCCCGTTGCTGTGGACACCCGTGGATGCAACGCCCACGATGACATCGCCCGGCTTGATCTTTTCACCGGTGATAATCTTGTCCTTTTTCTGCATCCCGAGGCAGGTTCCCGCAAGGTCAAGGCCGTTGACAAGCCCGCGGAGCGAGGCGGTCTCCCCGCCCACGATATCGATATTTGCCTGTTTTGCCCCCTCGTTCAGGCCGACCCCGATCTGGGCCATCGTATCGATGGAGAGCTTGTCGGTGGCGATGTAATCGACAAACGCCACCGGCTCCACGTTCATCACATAGAGATCGTTCACGTTCATCGCGATGCAGTCGATACCCACGGTGCTCCAGTCCTCCATCTGGTCGGCGACCAGCATCTTCGTCCCAACGCCATCGGTCGTGAGAGCGAGTGCCATTTCGCCGAAATCGAGCAGCCCGGCAAAGTGCCCGGCAGCTCCCATCACGGTACCCTTCCCCTTCCGCTTGTAGGTCAGGTTTTTGATCAGGGCCTTGATCGCGGTTGCCTCGAGATCGATGTCAACCCCCGCAGCAGCATACGCGCTCTTACTCATCACGTTCCTCCGAGAGCCGGAACTCATCGTGGAGCACCCGCACCGCCCGGGGACCGTCGCTCTGGCTCACGACGAAACTGATATTGGCTTCCGAGGAGCCCTGCGATATCATCATCACGTTGACACCGGCGGCACCAAGGGCAGTAAAGATCCTTCCCCCGGTCCCCGGGGCGCCGGCCATACCGGCCCCGACAACCGCGACCGCACAGACATCGTGGTTATGGGATACTTCCCGGACAATGCCCTGCTTCACGAGATCGCCCAGGGCAATGACCGCAGCCTGCAGGTGGTTCTCGTCCACAATCAGGGATATATTTGCCTCCGAGGAGCCCTGCGATATCATCATCACGTTCACCTCATGGTCCGCAAGAATGGTAAAGATGGCCTTTGCCACACCGGGCCTGCCTATCATCTGGGCGCCGTTGATATTGATCGCAGCAACCTTTTCGATGTACGTGAGGGCTTTGACCACGCGGTTGTCCCGCTGGCCGTTCCGGACGATCACTGTACCGGGATGGGACGGGTTGAAGGTATTCTTGACCCGTACGAGAATATTCTTGCGCATCGCCGGTTCAATGGACCGCGGGTGCATAACTTTTGCACCGAAATAGGAGAGTTCCATGACTTCGAGGTAGGAGAGCGAGTGCATCACCCGTGCATCGTTGATCACCCGGGGGTCACAGGTCATGATACCGTCGACATCGGTCCAGATCCAGATCTCGTCCGCATCGATCCCGGCGCCCAAAATGGAGGCGGAGTAGTCCGACCCGCTCCTGCCCAGGGTCGTGAGGATCCCCTCGCGGGTACAGCCCATGAATCCCATGATCACGGGGATCTCCTTTTTTAAGAGCGGGACAATCCGCCGCTGGATGCGTTCGTCGCTCGCGGGAAGGGAAGTCGATTCGCCGTGCTGGGGCGTGGTGAGGATACCGGCTTCACAACCGTCCATCACGGTCGAAGCGATGCCCCGCTGGCGGAGGGCGGCCCCGACAATCGGTGCGAGCATGCGTTCGCCAAACGAGATGACATAGTCTTTCGAGCGGGGAGTGAGTTCCCGCAGGTTGTAGACAGCAAAGAGGATATTCTCAAGATTGATAAGCCGTTCTTCGATCTCCGCCCCGACCTCGGCGATGTAATCGGGGGCGGCCCCTTCAAGCGTGGTCATGTGCCGCTTGCTGAAGGCCTCGATCATCGGCTTAATCGCTGAGGCATCCTTTGCGGTGGGGAGTGCTGAAGCGACCTCGATAAGCCGGTCGGTCACGCCCCGCTGGGCTGATACCACAACCGCGATCTCGTCCCCGGCCTTGTGGTGCTGTTCCAGAATATCAACAACTTGTGCGATACAGCGTGCATCGGCAACAGACGTCCCGCCAAACTTCATCAGATATCTCATTTCACGTCTCACTTTTGCATATGCCATTTATTTATGTAACTATACGATCCACTAAAGTAATAAGATGCTTGCAGATGAGGTCGAGGATTGCCATGTACTGGTGATCGGGAGCGGGGGTGCGGGAGTCCGTGCGGCCATTGAGGCTTCTCAGTATGGCGACACGGTGCTCATCTCCAAGACGCTCGTGGGCAAGGGCGGCTGCACCACGATGGCGGAAGGCGGGTTCAACGCGGTGATGCGGGACGAGGACTCGTGCGGGATCCATTTCGAGGACACCATGAAAGGCGGGGCGTTCCTCAACGACCCGGAACTCGTACATATTCTCGTGAAGGAAGCTCCGCTCCGGATGGGTGACCTCGTGAAGTGGGGTGCGATTTTCGATTTCACCGACTCCGATGAGGTTGCCCAGCGGCCGTTTGGCGGCCAGCGGTTTCCCCGGACCTGTTATGCCGGTGACAGGACCGGCCACGAGATGATGACCACGCTCGTTGAGCGGCTGGCTGCGACAAACGTCACGAGCCTGCAGGAATATACCGTCATTGACCTGTTAAAAGACGGCGACCGGGTGATTGGTGCCATGGCCCTTTCCGAGAAAGGGGACCTTGTGATTCTCAAGGCGGACAGTACCATCATGGCCACGGGTGGCGGAACCAGGGTCTACGATGTTTCCACCAACTCATCGAGCGGTACTGGTGACGGGTTTGCTATCGGGTACCGGGCCGGGGCTGAACTGATCGACATGGAGATGATCCAGTTCCACCCGACCGGCGCGGTGTTCCCGTACGATGCCCGGGGCCGGCTCGTAACGGAAGCTGTCCGCGGGGAGGGCGGTCTGCTCCTCAATACCAGGGGCGACCGGTTCATGAAGGACTACGACCCTCAGCGGATGGAACTCTCGACCCGGGACGTTGTTGCCCGGGCAATCGCGACTGAGATCCGGCAGGGCCGGGGAACCCCGAACGGAGGAGTGTATCTCGATGTTACCCACCTCCCCCGGGAGCAGATTGAGACCCGGCTGCCGGTGATGCTCGAGCAGTTCCTCAAGTTCGGCGTGGATATCCGCACCACGCCCATGGAGGTCGCCCCGACCGCCCACCATGTCATGGGCGGCCTCCGGATCACCCCAACGTGCCAGACAACCCTGCCGGGATTATTCGCATGCGGGGAAGTGGCTGGCGGCGTGCATGGCGCAAACCGCCTCGGCGGGAATTCTCTTGCCGACACGCAGGTTTTCGGCCGGCGGGCCGGTGATGCCGCGGGTCGGGCGGAGAAGCGGCGGAAGTTGGTAGACGAGGCACAGGTGAAGCGCCAGCAGGAGCGGTTCGACCGGTTCATGGAAGGGACAAAGGATCCGTCACGCGTGCGGCAGCTCCTCCAGCACGCAATGTGGGAAGGGGCAAATATCTTCCGGAATGCAGAAGACCTCCGGCGGACACTTGCAGCGGTGAATGTCCTTGCCGACAAGCCGGTGAAAGCCCTGACGCCTCGTAACCTTGCCGAGTGCTGTATTGTCGAGAACATGTGCCTGACTGCCTCGCTCATCTGCCGGTGCGCTCTCCTGCGGGAAGAGTCCCGCGGAGCCCACGTGCGGACAGATATCAGACAATCGCACGATGCAGAGCACTCCCCGTTCGGCAACACCTGCATCTCAAAGAAGGGGCAGGGGATCGAGATCCGGGAGGTGCCGAAATGAAGGACCTGACGGTAACGATACAACGGTTTGATCCTGACAGGGACAGGGAGCCGTATTTCCAGACCTTCACGGTGAACGTAAATGACGGTGCCCGCGTCCTCAACGTGCTCCACGCCATCCATGACACCATCGACCCCACACTTTCGTACCGCTATTCCTGCGCCGCGGGCCAGTGCGGGAGCTGTGCGGTGCAGGTGAACGGCGAGCCGGTGCTGGCCTGCATGGAGGAGGCAAAGGACAAGAGCACCATCGGGCCGATCAACCTCCCGGTTAAAAAGGACCTGATTTCCGACCTCCTCCCCAGGCTCGAACAGATCGCATCGTTCCTGCCGAAGAAAGAGACCGTCCTCCCAAAAAAGCAGGAGATCGATACGATCAAGCCCCTCCGGTCCTGCATCGAGTGCCTCTGCTGCCTCTCGGTCTGCCCGGCTGCGGACGTGACAAAATTCCTCGGGCCTACCGCGATGCGGCAGGAGATGCGGCTCGCCCTCGACCCGCGTGACAGCGGCGACCGGGTTACCGATGCGGTCCAGGGCGGCCTCTTCACCTGCACCAGCTGCCAGGCCTGCTGGAAGGTCTGCCCCAAGGAGATCGAGATCCCCGGAAAAGCGATCGAGAAGCTCCGGGCCTATGCCAACAAGCGGGGGATGACATTGCCCCGGCACCTGGAGGTGGCTGCTCTCATCAAAGAGACGGGACGGAGTGTCCCCCGCACAACGGAATCATTCCTTGAAAAAGCAGGCGGGATCATCGAACCGTACGGCCCCGTGAAGGCAACGGTCGGGTTCTTCGTGGGCTGCATGTACAACCTCCGGCAGCAGCAGTCGGCACTCGATGCGATGGAAGTGCTCCGGAGAAACGGCATCCGGGTCATTATACCCAAAGAGCAGGTCTGCTGCGGTTCGCCCCTCATCCGGACCGGCCAGCCCGATTATGTTGAGACGCTCAAGAAACGCAACATCGAAACGTTCCGGTTCCGGGGCATCGACACCGTCCTCACCATGTGCGCCGGCTGCGGATCCACGCTCAAGAACGATTATAAGACGCCGTTTTTGGTCATCGATATCAACGAGCTTCTCACGCACTATGGCATCGAGCCCCCGGCACGCCTCCAGGTAAAGGCAACCTATCACGACCCCTGCCACCTGTTGCGGGGCCAGGGTGTCCGTGACCAGCCCCGGGAGCTGATCCGGCAGGTTGTGGACCTCGTGGAGATGCCTGCTGTCTGCTGCGGGAGCGGGGGCGGTGTCCGGTCCGGCAACCCGGAGGAGGCGGCAGCGCTCGGGAAGCGCCGGGGCGAGGAGATCAAAAAGACCGGCGCCGAAGTCGTCATCACCTCCTGCCCGTTCTGCGAGTTCCATATTGCCGGGCACACAGACAAGCCGGTGAAGCATGTCGCAACGGTTTTGTTGGAGGGGTACCGGGAGAAGGACCGGATGAAAACGGAAGAGGAGAAGAAACCGGTGAAGGGGAAGAAGAAAGTGGGATCGAAGAAATAACACTCTGCATCTTCGATCTGTTTTTTTCAGAAAAAAGTTTTTTAAAATTTTTCAACCGAAAATTTTCCAGCGTCAACACGCATTCCACTTCACAAAGAAACCCGGGATCCCGAGTCACCGCCGATATCCGTCGATCCCAAAACCGTCCCTCCCTTCAATATCCGTGCTCCAATGGGACTCAGAAGGACTTTCGCCTCCTAATTAGCGCTATTAGCCCGGATTTTTTGTAACAACGAAGAAAATCTAATCCGGGCTTAATCCTGCCCCAGAAATCTCCTTATTGTACCGTTTTTTCTGAATTCCCCGGATTTTCGGTACACCGAAATTTTCGGGCTCGGCCAAATCGTCTAAAATGAACTCCGTTCGGCAAAAAGAGCCAGTTTTACGATGAGGGGGGGTCTGGCAGGGAGGTACTCCCGAGGGTATTATCCTCCGACGTGAAGTGCTGCCAGGAGAGCGCGGGTAGCAGGGTCCGGGATCCTGCACGGGATCGGGATTAAGGTATCCGGCCAAAGTATTTTCCGGAAAAAATTCCCGGCCCGGGAAAGATTTTCTGAAAAATTTTTTGAAAATATTGTCAGAACCGAAAAGCCGTTCAGGATTTTTTGCTCTGTAGAAATCCTATTGCATCAGCTATGATCGCCCCCCTTGCGCCAGCCCTGCCCCCGTTGGGGGCGGGGGCGCATGTGATGACTCTGCATTGCC
>JBAVWM010000209.1:0-3366 GCA_049697815.1 Methanoregula sp.
CTATGGTAAGTAACGATTGTGAACTGATCCGGCGCATTGCCGGGATTACAATTGCAGGAAAATAGGAGATGACCCCATGCAGAATTTCCGGAGCCCGCTGTTCTCCGTATACCAGTTCCTGCCGGCACATCAGGAATGATAGAATGATTTCTGAATTCATCATGAAGTATTACGTCGATCGCCTCCGGTACGGCCAGCCGTACACTATCGTGGACACCCTGACATATGCCGCGACTCTTATCATCTGCGGAATCGCACACCAGGGGAGGCGCCCTGATCGCATGGACTGGGACAGCATTCTCGATGGTCCCCATAAAAATCTTCATTCCGTTTCCCACAATATACTTCCTCCGGCAATACCGCAAGGAAGCTCAACCAATCCTCTGGCACCGGGTCCTGTTTACGATGATTGTTGTGGGACCTGCACCGGGTGTACGGGATATGGTCAGCAGGGTACTGTTCGTATGACACTCATCAGAGGTTTGAAGAAATGAGAGAAAATCGCGAAGTGCTGGCACTAACGGCAATGGTATTGGTGACGCTTCTCCTCCTCGCTTTCCCGGTATCGGCTGCGGGAAGCGGATCACCGGCATTACCTTTGGGTGGAGGAGACACGTGCTCCGTGGAGCAACCCGTAACCTGCGGGCAGGAACAGACAATCTGCATCTACCTGTTCCACGCGCAGGGATGTGATAATTGCGAGCGGGCGAGACCCGTCATCGATAAGATTGTGGCGAAATATCCACAGGTGCACCTGAAATCGTATGAGGTTTATTTCAATACCACAAACCAGGCAATGTTCGCAGAGTTCCGCACGCGCTATAACGTGACAGGAAGAGAGGTCCCCCAGATATTCATCGGAGACCGGGCACTTGTCGGGGAAAAGGCAGTCACCACGCAGCTGGAAGAGCGGATTCTCTGGCACATCAGCAATCCGGAGGTATGCCCGGTACTCTTCAACGCAACAGGTAACAACTCCCTGGGATTTTCGGACAACCTGTCACCGGCAGAACCTGATCTGACCGTTCCTTCGATCGTGATCGCAGCGGTCATCGACAGTATCAACCCGTGCGCCTTTGCAGTCCTGATCATCCTGCTCGCGTACCTGACCTCTCTTGGAGAACGGCGGCGGATCGCGGTTGTCGGCTGCGCCTATATCGCAACGGTCTTTGTCGTGTATTTCATTGCCGGACTGGGATTTCTCACGGTTGTCCAGCAGACCGGTCTTACCGGTATTGTCTTCACAGCAGCCGCGGTTGTCGCCATCATTGCCGGGCTCATCAACATCGCCGAAGTACTCCTGAAACGCGAGATCTTCACCCTTGCGATCCCGGTTTCGCAGAAAGGTGCCATCGACCGGTATATCAGGAAAGCATCCGTCCCGTCAGCCATTGCTCTTGGTGCACTGGTCAGTATGGTTGAACTGCCCTGTACCGGCGGGATATATATGGCGATTCTCGGACTTCTGGGTGATCGGATGACGCTTGCCGAGGGAATCCCGTACCTGCTGCTCTACAACCTGATCTTCGTCCTCCCCCTGGTTTTCATCCTCATCATCATGTACTGGGGCGGTAATCCGGAGCGGATGGAAGCATTCCGGGCAGGGAATAAACGCTGGGTGCGTCTTATCATGGGTCTTGTCATGGTTGCACTCGGGGCCGCGATGCTTCTCGGGATTGTGTAATAAAAGGAAAAGCTGATTATTCTCCAATCCTTTTTTTTATGTGTAATCGCCGGCCTGGGCGAAATCGGGGGGTGGCTACCGTATCTGGCTCCGGTTGTGGGAAGGCCTGCGCCATCCTTGTGTTTGACACGATGACCCCCTTTTCTTTATCAGCCGGATGATTGTCCCGGGCTCCTCATGCGGGAATAGATATCGGGGGACATGGTCCGGCGGACACAAAAAAAGAAAAAATATGACGGGGGATAGCCGAAGATCTTCCGTGTCGGCCCGATCTTTTTCATCTGCAGGGGATTCATATCCCCGGTATTTTCCCGATCCTAAACATCCCCTCCCATCACCAGCCCCGTCAGCCTCCTTGCCTCGTCCGCCCGTCTTACTGCAACCGGATCGTTCTTCGCAAACACCGGATCGATCTGGTCCCTGATACTGTACTGCGGGGAACCGTCCTCGCTCATGGAACACCACACGGATATCCGGTACAGGCACAGCTCCCGGGCATTTGTCTTCCGGATCGATGCCAGGAGGCGCCGGGTCGTGAGTTTGTCGATTCCCATAACGGTATCCTCGCAGACTTTCGAGATGAGCCGGATCTTCTCCTTCATCCATTCGGATGAGAGCGCTTTCTGGCTCATCGCGGCAAGGTAATCAAAGCCGAACGACTCCCTTTCCCGGTCTTTCCTGACAATCCCGATCACCTGGACCTCAAGGAGCATGAACTCCTCTCCTTCCAGCAGTTTCTGCCGTGCCTCCTCCTCAGTATGATTTTTGATTGCAGGCGGGTAGTTTGTCTTCTCCACGATCTCGAACATCTCCTCAGATTTCCATCTCTCCTCCTGTCCACCTCCTCCCAGTACCCGTTCGATCTGCTGCCGGCATTCCAGCGCCCGGCCGGCAACCCCGGCATCGAGCTCTGCAAACGCCGGATCGATCCGGTCGAGAACCCGGGTCTCGTGCGAGCCGTCATCAGCGGTCCGGGCGGTCACGGCCAGCCGGTACAGCATCCGGTCGTTCCCGCCATCCTGCTCGACAAGCGCGAGCAGCCGGAGCCGGGCGCCGTCGTCCATGGTCATCACGGTTGCCCGGCAGAGCCCGGCCAGTCTCGCGTTGATGTCTTCTATTCCCTGCGGGGCGCCATCGGTCCCGGCCGGCGGAGTAAAGTCGAGCATTATCCCGGGATCTCCCTGGTACCGCGTGAACTTCACGTGGACCTCGACCCCGCCGAGCACGACTTCTCCCTCTTCCAGAAAAATGTTCTCTCCATGGGACTCTTTCATAATGGATTCATCTCTTCAAAGATTTCCCCTGCTCTCGTTATGTACACGTTCGTCCCGATCGGTTCCGGCTGAGACCGGGATCCCTGAGATACCCTTCTCCGGGAACCCGGGATGTCCTCCAGCCCGTCTTTTTGGATACCAGGCCCTGCATCGTTGCCAAACGTGGTCATTTCCGGGCACGTAAAAGGTGCCAGACTGCCAGTCAGGAGTCGAAATAGCCGATTCCCGCAATCAGGGTGTCGGTTTTTGCTGAAATGTTGTCGGTCAGGCTCCCGGGAGGGGTAATCGGAGGCTGAAATGGTCTCTGTTGAATGCATCTCAGATCTCCTCCCCGGGCTATTCCCGACAATCGATCCCGGATCGCTGATCCTCAAATTCTGCCCGGGAACCTCCGGGACATCCCCCAGC
>JBAVWM010000210.1:0-2254 GCA_049697815.1 Methanoregula sp.
GGTCATTAGCCTCCTGCCAGTCCGCCTGTCCGGTCACGTGATTGTCACCTTCTTGCCGGGGTCGAAATCGATCACGGGCGGAGTTCCGGAAACGGTAAACGGCAGGCTGTCGACCCCGTCAACCCGCAGCCGGACAAGGTACGTCCCGGGAAGGGTATTCCGGACAAGGAAGGTAAAGGTCGTCGGCTGCGATGTGTCTGCCGGAGTATTCCGGCCCTGTGCCGATACCTGGCTGTCGCCGAACAGCAAGATCGCAGACTGGTCATCATGCACCCGCGGTGTGCAGGTAACTGTCAGTACGAGATCACCTGCAGGGGATGAGAGCGGCGAGATCGTGACGACCGGTGCGAGCGCGACGGCCACCTCGTTCGTGACAAGGACCGGCTTACCGGGGATGCGGACGGCAAGGGCAGCGGTGTAAAAACCCGGTACCCAGGTCACGTATGCTGCCGGATCTTCAGCAAGGCTGCTTATATGAACCCTGACGGAATCGGAATGGACTTCCGCCGGGGCCTTCTCAATGGGAGTCTCAAGCCGCAGGCTGGTAAAACGCACCTGAATCCCCTCCGCATCAAGAAACCTGCCGAGGATTGTTACGTCCGCCCCCAGCGTCGCAGAGGGCATGGAGCCGGAGGGCTGGATCCCGGTCAGGATGGGTATGTGTGCGGCAGAAACCGCTGCGCCTTCATCAGCAGCCCCGCGCCGGAGAACCGGCAGCGCGGACCGGGACGGCTGCATACTCTCAATCAGCACCACGGCGACCTGGTACGCAGCACTGATCCGGTAATCGGTCTGGAACATCATCCAGAGTTTTGAAAGTTCATCGATTGTCAGGGGCAGGTGGGTGATCCGGACATGTTCGGGCTGCAGGTCGATCCCGCTGACAGACAGGAGTCCCTGGATTTCGGCCGAATCGAACAGGTTGGAGACTCCCACGAGCGGGAAATCGGAGAGGATCCGCATTGCCCGGCCCAGGATGCGGTGACCGAGCCGGTCGTCGTCGCCCTTGCCGTACGCAGTGATAAGGTACTGCAGATTCAGCGCCAGGGGAGGAAGGCCAGACTCACCGGGCCGCACCGTGCGGGGCAGGTCCATGTTGCAAATGGCTGGATTGGGCAGCACATGGTACAGGAAGATGTTGACCTGGTTTGACGTTTTTGTGTTCCGGGCCTTGCCCGGAGGCTGGGTGGTAACATCGAGATCGGTTAAGTCCGGGTCCGGGTTCCCGTCATCATTGATCTTGATGCCGGTCTCCAGCAGCTTGCCAAGGACGGCAGTAACCGTTGCGATCGCTACAGAGTTGCTCATTTCGCAATCCTCCTGTTCGGGTATTGCAGGTAATCCGAAAGATCCAGTTCCGGGAGAACCGGACGGTGCTCCCCTGCTTCCCTGCGGGGAACGGATCGTATCTCAATGCGGCCGATGGTCACCTGGACACGGGGTTCCTGAGCCGGTATCTTCCTGTTTTCGGCTCCCGGCTCCGGCGAATAGTGCCGGATATCTTCGGGAGTGATAATCCTCTCGCGACCGGTAGTCGCGGCAGGGAAACTCACCGCCCGGATCACGGGTTTCTCCGGCAGGGTATTTTCCCTTCTGTCCCCGTCCGCCACTTCTGATACCGGGGCTCGTACCTTCCCTCTTTTTCCGGTCCCTGGTTCCGGCGGTTTCTGTTCCGTTGCTGTTCTTTGTTCGACATTCGTCTCAGCAGCCTTCAATGATGAGCGGAGCGAAAGGGGTTTTTCCGTCAGGTTCCGCTGCGATGGTTTTCCGGAAGAGTCCTCCTGAACGTTCCGTTCGCCTGCCATGAGGGTATTTTTCGGTACCGATACCCTCCGATGCACTTCTTCCTCCGCAACCGGTTCTTCCGGTACCGTTTTTTGCCTGCCCCGTCCTGCCGACTGTTTCTCCTGCCCGGGGGATCCCCACGGGAAATCCGGACCGGTGGTTACCGTGACCGCGTGCCGGCCGCGGGCTGCGGAGCGGGGGATATGCCTTGTCCCGGAAGGTACCTGCGGTTGTTCGCGCTCTCTCTCTACAGCCGGAAGTTCATGGGGAACAGGTATCGGGGGCCGGCGCCCAGCAGTCGTTTTCAGCGTTTCCCCCCGTCCCGCAGACGGGAGGCCGATACCTCTTCCCGGTTCGAACCGTGTCGGGAGGCGGGGTCGTATTCCTCGCCCGTAACGCTGGTTCCGTAACGCCAGGCCGGTAAGATAATCTGTCATTCAACCACCTTTTCCAGGTACATCTGCCTTCG
>JBAVWM010000211.1:0-5868 GCA_049697815.1 Methanoregula sp.
CCCTTCATGTTCTTCTCCAGCCTTATCTTCCCTTCGGAACCAGCGGTTATCCCCAAGAGTGTTATGATTTTTTTCTGTATCCCGTTCCCGGGAGCAAAAAAAAAATTTCTTTTTCTCCCAATGACCCTTGCAGAGATATTTTCAAAAAAAGAATGGTCAGACATTTTGTGAGGTGTCGCCCTTCATGACGTATTTTACGATAAGGAATACCACGAGCGCGATGATGATGAAATCGATAAGAACGGCGACAAAATCCCCCATGGCGAATTTTATCGGACCGACTTCAAAAACCGCCGTTTCCCAGTCCCCGCCGGGAACTACGACTGCAATAATCGGCATGATGATATCGTTGACCATTGCAGTTACGAGCTTGGTCGCAGCCCCACCGATGATGAATGCAACTGCAAGACCGATGACCTGGTATTTCTTGAGAAATTCCATGAATTCGTCGATAAATCCTTTTGGTGTCGCCATATGCCGTTTCCTCTGGAGATTTTCTAAATTCTCCTGATTAGAAATTAAATTCGTTGATGATAAAAATATCGTTAAGATTACTGATGCGCTATACCAGCGGGTCCGGCTGCTGGTCGCCAAGCGCCGGAAGTTTCGTGGGTTTTACCAGAACCGGTTCCTGGGAGAGGCGGATCTTTTCCATGATTACGTTTTTTCCCGCCATGGTCATGGCAAAGATTGGGATAGTAATTCCCGCCTGCACCAGCGCATTTTTCCCGGCAGCATCGCGGATCGTCCGCGATGCGCAGGACGTGACGAGATCGGAGGCAGCAACGAGCATTTCCGCTTCCGGTCGGGAAAGTCCTGTTACATGGACGCCGAATATCAGGGTCTTTGGATGTATCCTGCGGATAGTCTCCGCGGTTTCCGGCCGTGCAACCGTGACTGCGATCTTCCGGAACCCCTGTACCAGTGCCAGTGCAACGCCGGCGAGCTGGTCTATCGTTGCATGGTCCCGGTCCAGCACATACCCCCCGTCCTGCTCGATCCGGTCCATGACTTCCGGGTACGGGGTCGTAGAGACCAGCCCGGACATCCTGCCGCCGATCCCCTGGACCATTGCCGGTTTTGTGACAACAACGGTCCCGGCGCCGTCGCACGCGAGGACGACCGCGTCGAACAATCCCTTGTGAAGCCCGAAGCTGAGCAGCTCGGATGCCCCGAAGCCGACAAACTCCCTCGTGTCCATTACTTCACGGCCGGGCGTGCACATGCCAAACGCCTTTATCCGGTGCTCGATGTTTGCCTTTACTGACTCTTTTTCGATATCCGGAATCGGGTAGGCAAATCTTTTTGCGAGAGGGCAGTCCCTGATCTGGGGTTCACCCACTTCAACAACCACCCCGTTCCTGATGATAACCCGGCATCTTCCGATCGCTTCGATGATATGCTCGTCCTTTTTCAGTGTCATATGGTTTCCTGCTTAAGAACTATCCGGGCCGGTGTTTAAGGATTATTGCATGGTGCCAGACCGTACAGACCGGCCGGACAGTAAACATATCAGAACCCAGCGATCACCTTCTTACATGGATTCTGCTTCGCGGTTCCGGGAGATCGATGCAGCCCGGGGGATCGCGATCCTCATGATGATCGTTTTTCATTTGGTCTTTGATCTGAACTTTTTTATGATCGCGCCGGTCAATGTCTCGACCGGTTTCTGGCGCTGGTTCGCAATGGCAACTGCCGGGCTCTTCCTCTTCATTGCCGGTATCTCTCTTGTTGTCAGCCATGCCCGTGCTGCAGCCAGGCTCTCTGGTTTTGCGCTGACAAAAAAATTCCTGGTGCGCGGGGCCGGTATCTTCATGCTCGGGCTGCTGGTCACGTTCGTTACATGGCTGTACCTGCCCGAGGGGTTCATAATTTTCGGTATCCTGCACCTCATCGGCGTCTCGGTTATGCTGTCCCCGCTCTTTTTCCGGTTCGGGAAATCTAATATTTTTCTCGGGCTGCTCTGCATCGCGGGTGGTTTTTTTATCGGGAACATCCCGGGACCCGTCTGGCTTCTGCCGCTCGGGATCGTTCCCGCATCGTTTTACTCCGTTGATTATACACCGCTCATTCCCTGGTTCGGCATGGTGCTGGTGGGGATGGGCATGGGGGAATTCCTGTATGCCGGAGGGATCCGCAGGTTTGCGCCCCCACACCTGCCGGACCTGATTGCAGAGCCCGTTGCGTTTCTCGGGAAGCACTCGCTTCTCATGTACCTGGTGCATCAGCCGGTGATTATCCTGCTGCTTGCTGCGGTGACGGGGACGAAGGTGCTGTGAAATTTCCCGAAGGGATCTTCGACTTCGGAATCACGTCATAGAATCCAGGTCGGGGTCTTCAGATCCTGTACAACTTTTCAGTGAATTCCTTCTGAAAATTTTTCGTGAAAAAAATACGCTCTGTCGAAATCCTGTTTTTAAACGAGTGATCTCACCGAAGACCAGGCCGGATGGTATCGTCAGATGGAGCGACTGTCAAAAAACCCCTGCGGGAATTCTGGTACATCGGAGCCTGCAACGAGCCCGGTTGTACCTCATTTCCCCAATCCCCCGGATTTCAGAGGTCATAATTTTAGAAAAATGCGGAACCGGGCCGGAATGATTCGAAAGTCTACGGCGGGAATAGAGGAGGTCATATTTAGCAACGTTACCGGAGCGGAAAGCAGGAGGGGATGTGGTTTGGGACTCGGGCGAGGAGCGGCCAGGGAATATGCCTGCCTCCTCCCCG
Source organism: Methanoregula sp. (assembly GCA_049697815.1). Taxonomy (GTDB): domain Archaea; phylum Halobacteriota; class Methanomicrobia; order Methanomicrobiales; family Methanospirillaceae; genus Methanoregula. The sequence continues at coordinate 2,728 of JBAVWM010000211.1, forward strand.
GGAACGGCAGGAATAAGGGGGAATTCTCCAGAGCAAAAAAATAAAAAAACTTCAAGGGAACCGATAAAAAAAATATTTACCTGTCAATGGCGATGTTAATTATTTAGCCTGACTCCGGTAACCTCATGACCCCACGAACCTTCCTCCTGCTGCTTCTGCTGGTATGCATCCTTTATACCTCCGGGTGCACGATGCCATTTGCTGCGGACAACCAGACCGCCAATTCCACCGATCACTCCACCCCGGCACCCATTGCGAAATACAAACTGACTCTTGCGCAGCCCGAGGACTCGGCAAAGCTGATCAACATGGACACGGACATTTACAATATCGGCGAAGTGGTGGAGTTTGTCATCACCAATGAAAAGACCAGCGATCTTTCCTGCACAAACAACCCGCCCTTGTTCTCTGTCCGGTACCAGAAGGGGACCGGCCAGTGGATTACCCGGATGGGGGTGGAGAACCCGGCACCCGGCAACTCCGCGAAGCTGAAACCCGGTGAATCGACTGCCCCGTACCGCTTTGTCACAACCGACTGGGCTCCCGGCCGTTATCGGATCGTGAGCGACTGCGGGGTGTCGCGGGAGATCCTGCTCCGGGCACTCACCCCGGTTACCCCGACAGCGACGAGCTGTCCTCCCGCCGGGAACACCTCGCCCTACCTCCGGGTAAATTCCGTAGGCAATCAGTACGTGGGGGAACCATTCACCATTGCCGGGACAACAAGTCTTGCGGCCGGTGAGGAGCTCCGGTATTCCATCTTCGCTATCGTCTCTGAAACCAGTAACATGACCACTACCCGGCTGGTCTCGTCCTCAACAACGGTATCCGGAGGGTCCTGCGGGATCAATACCTGGTCCGTGGACGGCGTGATCGAGATCTCCGGCGATTACTTTATCGGCATATCCAACAATGCAAACACCGTTTCGGCTGTCAGGCGCTTCACGGTTCTGCCGGAAGCACGTCCCCCGGTTACGGCAACACTCCCGGTAAAAACGACCGCCCCCGGCATCACCACCGGGTGATCCCACTCTTCCCTTCACCAGGTACCCTCCATGATCCTCCGCATGTACACCCTTTCCCTTGAACCGGAACACCCGCTACGGTTCTCCATCGATGAGGTCCGCTCGTTCCTCAACAAAAAACTGGCTGAGTATTCAGCGCTCCGCCGAAACGATACTGCCGGGTTCATCCACCGGTACCCGGTCCTCCAGTGCAAAGAGGTCAAGGGCGATCTTATCGTGACCGGTATCGGCCAGGGCGCCGGCTGTCTCTGCCAGCTTGCGCGTAACGAGACGGAACTGGGTGCCGGTGAGAGCAGGTGCCGGATACCTGCCCGCGATCCGGCAATCCGGGCCGAACTATTCGGGATTACGGAAATCACCAGAACGTACGAATTCCTGACCCCGTATCTCGCCCTGAACCAGCAGAATGCAAAAAAGTTCTATGACCTGGATGGAAAACCCCGGCGGGACGCCTTCATGCAGAAGCTCCTCACCGCCCATCTGACCACGCTTGCAAAATCGCTTGATTATACCATAACCTCTCCCGTCAGCTGCGAGGCAAAGGTGCGGTTCCGCAGGGAGCGGATCCACAGGGAAAACGTGATGGTCTTCCTTGGAAAATTCCGGACAAACCTCCGCATACCGGATTATCTTGGGATCGGCCAGTCGGTATCGCAGGGATACGGCACGATAACGTGTATTACGGAAGATCCCAAACACTATTCAGGAGATTCGTGAAGGAAGCCCTGCTGATCATTGATGTCCAGAACGAGTATTTTACCGGCAGACTGCCGATGACCCACCCTGCCGTGAGTCTTGAAAATATCCTTATGGCGATGGACCGGGCCCATGACGGCCGCATGCCGGTCGTTTTTATCCAGCATACCAACGCGGCGCCGGAGGCAACCACCTTCCGGAAAGGGACTCCGGCATGGGAGTTCCATGACGAAATAAAAAGGCGGCATGCCGATGTCGTCATAGAAAAAACCCTGCCGGGAAGTTTTACCGGCACCCCTCTTGAGAACTGGCTGCGGGAGCGGTCGATCGCCACGGTCACCATTGCAGTCTCTATGACCCGGATCTGCTGCGACACCACGGCACGTCGGGCGTTCCACCGGACTTATGCCGTAAACTTCCTTGCTGATGCAACCGGCATGCTCAGTATAACCAACAACTCAAGGCTCCATCACTGCTGCCGGGCTCCACCGTGCAATCCTGATCACCCGGCAGCAGAAGTTCTCCCGCGTTATGACCACCAAGGAATGGATTACGGAATTCTAAATTGCGGGTCCCGTGAATGCTGTAATAAAATAAGGTCCTTTCAGCAATTTTCTCAAGTAAGTTACTGATCCACCACCGGAGTGCCTGTCGGGGGCGGTGGCGTTCATCATACGGGAAGCTATTGGGGAAAACGCCCGGATTTTCTGCAGGCAGTTGTCTCTTACCTGATGAACAGCGGGACGTCCCGGAATGCAACCGCGTCGAACAGCCCGCGGTCCGTGATGCGCAGGGAGGGGATAACGGTGAGCGCGAGGAACGACAGGTACATGAAGGGATCTGCAATCCCTTCCATCAGCCCGGTTGTCCTGTTCAACTCCGTCAGTCGTTCAACCACCTGCGGGTAAGGCAGGGTCGACATCAGGCCGGCACAGTCGAGCGGAAGGATTGTCCGGGTATTTCCCCTGACCGCGACCATGGCACCCCGGGCTTTAATCACCTCGTCGATAGCCCAGAGGATCTCCGGATCGCTCGTCCCGACCGCGATAATATTATGGGTATCGTGCGAGACGCTGGACGCGATTGCACCGCCGGAAAAACCAAACCCGTGGACCAGCCCGACCCCGCAGGGCCCCGGCCGGTAGCGGTTGACCACCACTACTTTCAGGATATCCCGGCCAGGATCCGGAACATCCTGTGCATCGAGAACATACTCGAGCGGTTCCGTGATGATCTGGTGGGGGACAAGACCGATCACCCGGGCCGTACCGGAACCGGTGATACGGATGGACCGGGCAGATGGCGTTGTGCAATGGAATGACTCCAGCGGGACCGTGGTCCTTACAGGTTTTGTTATCGGGACTTCCACGCCGCACCGGAACACTTTTGTTACATTGAAACGGCGCGGGTCATCGATGAC
>JBAVWM010000212.1:0-5924 GCA_049697815.1 Methanoregula sp.
TGATTATCTCGGGCTGGACAAACGCTGGGGATACTGGAGGGATGCTGCAGTAAGGATCAAAGGAACCGGCGCATTGGTTGCCCAGATGCGGTTCTATCTCGACTGGAATTTCGCATCAAAGGAAAACCTGGAAGTTCAGGAGCGCTATTTCCACCAGAGTCCTCTCCCGGAAGCTTCTCCGATCCAGATTGTTTCCGGCGGGCCTGACACGCACTGGAACCCGGTGAAGGAATCATACCTCAAGATGATTAATACGGCGACAGAATCGGTGTATATTCAAACTCCCTATTTTATCCCCGATGAGAGTATAATGGATGCACTTCGTATCGCAGCCCAGTCAGGGGTAGACGTGCGCTTAATGATCCCCGCAGTACCGGATCACATGTTCGTATACTGGGCCAGCCATTCCTATGTTGAAGAACTCCTTGATTCTGGGGTCAGGGCTTATACCTATGATAACGGGTTCCTTCATGCCAAGACCATTGTGATCGACGGAACTGTTGCATCTGTCGGCAGTGCCAACTGGGATATCCGGAGTTTCCGGCTGAACTTCGAGACAAATGCGCTCATGTATGATGAACGTGTGGCGGGAGAATTAAAACAGGCATATCTCAATGATCTTTCTGTCTGTACCGAGCTTACTCCTGCATGGTATGCAACCCGTACAAGGTATTTCAAGGCAAGATCTTCCTTTTCCCGTCTCTTCTCCGCTGTCCTCTGATCCAGATGTTTTTTTTCTTTAACAGTGAATAAATTTGAAAAAATAATAAAATGATCCGGCATATCTCTGCGCAAATTGTTTTTCCTGTTGAAAGAATTTGTGAAGTCAACATCAAAGCATTGTCCCAATAATCATAGAGCTATAAAGCGCTGCCACGGTAAGATCACAAAAGGCAAGAAGCAAGCCTGGCATGCGATTCCCCGGTAGTGCTTCCCAGAGTACCGGGTTATCCTACCGGACCGTACCAGAACCTCAATATGTGTTGGCAGGGTCAGTATCCACATAGAGCATCTGACACAGGGTTATGTTCTAAACCGGAAATGGATCCCGACAATGCTTTTTTTCAGTCATTTCAACCTCATCGAGAAACTGCTCGGTAATAAATGTTAGACAAAAATCAGAGTTTTACTGCTCTGTTGAAACCCGCGCCCGACAAGCGGGGGCTCCTCGCCAAAGTGCGGCCCGTAACTCGCAATAACCGGCAGGAGCCCGGTCCTGCAGAAGCCCCGTTCGTCCTCCAGCCGGTTGACACCGCACCTGCGGGGGCAGACCGTGCAGGACCGCAAAAGCTCGTACACCCGACGGGTCCGCTCCTCCAGTTCTCCGGATGCAAGGAGATGAAGGTATCCCGGTTCCGGTGTTTTTAGGATCATCTGTCGTTTTACAGAGTTACTATTTGCCGTGTACGAGCACGGTCTCCTCAACGATTTTGCCGTCAAGGGCAGTGACAAACCGGGGATGGTTTACAGCATATTCCACGATGTCTTCGATTCCTATTTTCTGCTCGTACATCCGGACCTCGTCGAGCACCGCAGCCGTTGCCGGCATCTTCGGGACTGCCCGGCAGGCAAGGTCTCCGGGTGTTGCATCAAACGTCCCAATCCTGCGGGCAAGGGTGATCGTCTCTTCCTTGTCATAGGTAATGAGCGGGCGGAGAACCGGTGCAGTCACCGCATCTGAGATCACGGCAAGGTTCGCAAGCGTCTGGGACGCCACCTGCCCGAGGTTCTCACCGGTGACCACCGCAAGGGCGCCTTCATGGGCCAGAAGCCGGCCTGCAACCTTCTGCATGAACCGTTTGCAGATCACGCACCGGTACCGCGGGGGGACTTTTTGCTGGCTCATCCGGTCAAACAGGCGTTCGCTCTCCGCAATAACCATCGACAGCGGGTTCCCGGCACACCAGAACGAGAGTTTCCGGTGGTTGTCGATCGCCGCAGCAGTTACATCGCTGCCCGCCCAGCGGCCGGCATCAAGGTAGAGGTGCGTGATTTCACAGCCCCGTTTCATGGCAAGCCACGACGCAACGGGAGAGTCGATGCCGGACGAGAGGAGGACAAGGACGCGGCCCTGCGTGCCCCACGGCAGCCCGCCGGGGCCCGGGATCCGCCGGTCATACACGAGCCCCCCGAAATCCCTGATTTCAATAAAGAGCTCGTAATCCGGGTCATCGAGATCGACGCTGAGCCCCGGGATATGGTCATAGAGGTGTGACCCGATCGCTCTCCCGAGCTCCTGGCTGGTGAGCCCGGTCTTGTGCTGGCGCTTTGCCCGGACGGCAAAACTCATGCCGGCCGAGAGGTTCGGGGATGCACATGCGAGAGCAGAGCGGCTCAGATCCATGAGCCCGGTTGAAGTCCTGAGGCAGATGCTCACATCCACGATACCGAAGATCCGCGAGACTATCCCGGCGATCCGTTCCGGCTCGTCCCCGGAGATCAGGATCCTCCCCCGGGGGGTCTCGTACCGGCCGGTGATACCGGCGGCGCCGAGCGCTTTCCTGATGTTGCGCAGGAGCATCCCGATAAAATGGTGCTTCACCGGTTCGCTTTTTAAGAAGAGCTCCCCGTACCGCGCCATGACGAGTGTTTCCCCACCTGGCTCATCTCCCCCGGTTGCCATTGTCGTGGATCTATTGCCGTTCAAGGATGATAACCGTTCGCGGTTCCTTCTGCCTGCGCATGACGGGAGGAAACCCGGACCCGGAGAATTACCCGGCACCATCTTTTTTCCAGATCCAACGAAATCCTTTAATCACGGGAGGGATTACTGTACTGAAATGGCGAAGAAGGCGACAAAAAAAGCAGAAGAAGAACCGCTCAAGTTGTTTTATATTTTTTACAACCAGGAACGCTGGGACAACTGGTTAAAGACCCTTTCCGAAGCGAGTTTTGAGGCAGATCCCAAGAGCGACGAGATGCCGGAAGGGTTCCGGATCCTTGACGGGTTTTCCGTTGATATTACCCTCGAAGTCCTCAAGATTATCAAGCTCTTCCAGAACAAGCGGTTCAGGAAAGACGAAGCTCTCGACAAGCTTGCCGCGGTGGAAGCGATCATCATGACCGCCGCCCCCGAGGGCGACCTCGAGGAGCTTGTCGGGATCCTCCAGCTGCCCAAGCTCGTCCTCTTTGCCGGCAGCCGCAAATACCTGTCCGGCGAATTCGACAAGGATATCAAGACCCTCGTCAAGAAAGGGAAGGAACAGATCGACAAGGACATGGAACTTGCCCTTGAAACGGCATCCAGTATTGCCGCCGCAGTTATTGACGGGGCGACCTGCTGCGGGAAATATGTTAAGGACGATCTTGAGAACCCGACCCTCTTCGACGAATGGCTCATTGAATGTGAGCGGATCAACGAGTCGATGGCCTCCTTAAAGAATTTCGATGAGAGCACCGGGGACGACGATTGATCGCAGACCGGGCACGTTTCCGTCATGCAAAAAAACTGGAACGGCTCGCCGGTTATCGTCTTCCCGAGCTGGCATTTTCCGGTAGCATGCTCGAAACCCTCTCATCAAGGATCGACTACGATTCCCTTGACTATGCGGTCCGGGAACAGATCCTTGCTTTTTTTAATGAATTCCTCCGGTGTGACTGCCGGGACTCCCCTCTCTGTGGCTGCCCGGAAAAAAAGTTTGCCAAAAAAGTGATCGAACTCCGGATGAACGGGCTCGACCACCGGCAGATCGCCGCATACCTTCTTGATGAGTACGGGATAGAGCTCTTTCCGGCAGATATCCTTTCCTTTCTTGAGGAGTCCGTCCACGCTCTCGAAGCCCTATCCGATGTCTCACGTCTCCAGGGCCGGGACAACCTTACAAAAAAGACGGATGATACCATCCACCTGATCGAACGGTAACTCCCCTAAAATCCTGGTTACGGCGTGATCCAGGTTAAAGTGCCGGGCTGTTCTGCCCGGCAAACACAGTCATATGGATAGCTGCACATGAACACGGATGCTGCCGTGCCTGGAGAGAATAAGAATAATATTACCGGTCCGGTAACGGGAAATTCTGCAGGGTACTGCCGGGCTCAACCGGGAGACGACGGGGTTTTTCCACAACCGGAAGCTCTGTCACATCAACAACCAGCTGGAACGGGAACCGGAGAAACCAGCCTTTTTTCCGCGAATGGAACACACCGACGAGCCGGTTGCCGAGATACAGGCGGAGGGTTACTTGATTCCGTGCAGAGAAGAGGACGATACGCTGCCGCATGCAAAAAGATCCGGATCGGAAAACCGCCCGGGTACAGATCAGGATTGGCCGGGCGATCCTGTACAATATACCAGCCCCGATAAGCACATTCCTCCTGAGCTGGCTCCGGAGACGCGTGACCCGGCCTAAACTTCCTCCGGCAATATTCCGCGGGCGTTTCTCCCGTAGGGCTGCAATGACCTGGCCGGTAATCTGTTCCGGTTGGACGAGAGCAGGATCTGCCAAGGGATTATTATCTCCCTGGGTGCGGATACCTGCCGTAGATATGCCACGGATACGATGGACAATGGTTTTGTTTTCAGCAGGGGAATGAAAACATATCACATCACCAATCCGGATCGCCCGGCTTCCGTACGGACAGACCTCCAGAAGATCCGGTTCCTGAAGGACCGGGTTCATGCTGGGCCCGGTATAGACAACCGGAACACTGCCGGACACAAAAATCCGATGTGCGTAGTCCCGGGATGGTCCGGATCCCGATGCAGGACCAGAACCCGAATCATATACCGTGTGCTCTGTTTCCAGTTCACGTTCAACCTCTGTCCAGAACTGACCGGTCAGGCTGATATGGAGGAGGTGTACAGGCACCGACTGGACGAGGGCAGTGACCGCAGACAATTCACCGGAACAGAGACCTTTTGAATCGGCTGCATCACCATTGCCGGGGACTGGTGGTCCCAATACCTGGTGAATGGATTCGATAAGGTAGGCGGTTGCTTCCGGGACAGCGAGCGATCCGGCTGAATCTTCCGTGGCCTGGTTCAGAAAAAAGATCGCATGGAGTGGTACAGCTTTTTCAACATCCCAGATTCCGCAGGGGCCATTGTCATAAAACCGGCTCCATGTGGGCCACGGGTGTGCACAGAACCGTCCCTTCCCGTCGGGGATGACAAAGGTCGCATCGTCGCACAGCGCATGCCATGGCAGCGGGATGCGCTGGCTGGCGGTAGACTTTCCCACACCTCCCGGCCCGGCCAGGATCACACCGGACCCTTCTTTTTCAACGAGTGCCCCATGGAGGAGAAGCCCTCCCTGCGGGATAGTGCATAACGCGATGGTTTTTGCAAGATCCAGCATCTGGATCACCTTCATCGCATCGTTTTCACCCACCGGGAGCAGGCAGATGACCGGGGACCGGTCGTCAGGCACGTGGAAAGGCAGCCGTACTCCTTCCCGCACGGATACGAAGATCTCACGGCCCGTTTTCCCGGTCGCGAGGTTCATGACCTTGCTCAACCGCTGGATAACGTCCGCCGCTTCCGGGTCGGTCGGGCAGAGAAGCCACTGCTGCCCGTCAGCGAGGGTAAGCTGGACAAAAGCATCGGGCCGGGAGGGGATGAGAGGCATGCGTCATAGATACTGGCCTTTTTGATTATTAAGGAAGTTCGGTTTTTCTTTGGGAAAGAACGGTCCAGGTAACCCTCGGCTCACGGGCAACGGCAGGAGTAGTGGATCAGTGCTGCCCACCGCCGGGTATTCTGCCACTACCGTGCCCGCCTGTATTCCCGCCAGGTTCCCTGTCGTATTCAGCGATGCCAGTCAGGACCTGAGCAGTATTGAGTACCGGTCACCAACCTGCGAACATTGAAAAGGATTTTGACCGCGATCTGAAAATTGCTGTCCTTGCCGGCTATAATTACCACAGCATACGTACCGCCGGACTAAAAAGAGGTTGTCCAGCGAATACAAAAGGCGGCACATACA
>JBAVWM010000213.1:0-7423 GCA_049697815.1 Methanoregula sp.
CATCTGGATCGCGTGCATGTGCATCATCGTGGTCGGGACAATCATCGCCATGGTGGTTATGGAGATATGCGGGAGAACGGACAGGACATCCGGGCCATGGTGACTTGGTACGCCAACCGGGTCGAGGACAATTGCATCGATCGGGCCCTTCTTGATCTCGCCTGGGTCAGCACCGCGGCGGACCATGATGGCGTGGACATGGGCGACCCCGTACTCCTTGTCGATCTCATGGATGATCCGGCAGAGTCCCGTGGTGTTGCAGGATACCACCCGTACAAACTGCCTCCCGATGGCGTCCTTGTAGTTGCAGGACGAGTTGAAGGAGAAGCCGGCCACCTCGTGGTCTTCCCCTCCCTGCCAGAGCGCTTTCTTTTTCAGTTTTTCGTACAGCGGCTTGTTGGTCGCTCCGACATCGCCCGGGGTCGCATCAACGATGATATCTGCTGCCGTGCACATGTCCTCAACGGAACCGGCGACCGGAAGACCTGCCTTCTCAAATGCCGCCTTCCTGGAAATGTCAGCAATATACAGCGGGTACCCGCGCTGCCTTGCAACGAAGGCTTCAGCATTGGGGCGCGTCTTGGAAACCCCGATCACTTTCATGTCCTTCTGAGCAGCCACCGCATCGGCCACGCGTTTGCCGATGGTCCCGTACCCGTTAATGGCAACCTTGATCATACAATCGTACATTGCGCCGGAATGCAAAAAGCTATGCGGTTTATTGTCCCTGATATAAACCACCGGCCGGCATGGAGCAGCGTATCTGAAAGGAATCCGATATCCGCCGTTTTTTTTGAAATCTGCGATTGCTGATGAAATGCGGTGCGGAAGACAACAAACGCAGGTCTTCTGGCAGGCCAGGTCACATGTTACACATAGAATCCCTGGATTCTGATGACCTCCGAACTGTCCTTTGCCCCTGCATAGAGATCGAGCGGTTCACGGTTCACCTCAAGGAACCTGATACCCCAGCTGACCTTTGACAGAAGTGCCCGGGCACGCTCTTTCTCGCCGAGAATATACAATGCTGCCGCCAGCGCTTCGACCGACGAGAGCTTGCACGGTTTGCCGAAGTTGACCGGGTTTGCCGCCATTAAAAAGGGGAGCGCCCGGCGGATACGCCACGAGCTGACCGCGCCGGTATCCAGTACCTCCCAAGAACAGTCCAGGACCGTTATAGACCTGACGTTCCGGTCTGCGGGAGACAGTGCCTGTTCAGCGGTGGGATCCAGCAGCAGGGTATTTCGCGGGATCCGGGTAATCTTGGTAAAAATTGTTAATAAACCCGCTTTTTCAAGCTTCTTGACCGTGCACTTCCGGGGATCACAGCTGTTGTCCCGGTATGCGTACAGGAGTATCATTGATCATCTGTGCGTGCACACACAGTATCAATGTACGTGCTTTGCAGCCCCTGCGTACTTCACCCCGGCCTCCGCGCGGCAGGTATCACGAAACCCTCGGATCTCAGGTTGTTCGCAAACGCCGTTGAACGTTGTCACAAATTCGGGATAGAGATTGTCTCCCTTCCCTGTCCTGAGAGCCAGTACCTTGGACCGGATCGGAAACCCGGGACATATCTCGAACGACTCAATACGCCGGAATTTTCCGACCTCATGGGCAGGCTTGAACGAGAGGTGACGGACAGTATACGAGAGCGCGGTCCTCCCCTTTGCATCATTGGCGTCAACTCGTCGCCAACCTGCGGGGTATCCAGTACCTATTACGGCGCCGTCGGGGACAAGCCACCGAAACGGGAGGGCCGGGGCGTATTTCTCTCAAGATTTCCCGCCGTCCCTGCGCTCGATGTCGCCGTATTCGGACGGTACCGGGTGTACGTGGCGGCCCCGCTGTTTTCTGAAGCAGAACGTCTTTTCAATGCGTCGGTTGCCCGTCTCCTGAGAGATCATCTGTTTGACGTTCACCTGCCGCAGGAGGCCGGTGACGATTCTGACAGGAGGGACATCCGGGAACAGGAACAGCTCTTTCTCTCGAATAAAACAGCACTTGAGGATTCTGACGTCATCGTTGCCATTATTGACGGGGCGGATGCAGATTCCGGGACTGCATGGGAGATGGGGTATGCCTTTGCCCAAAAAAAACCGGTCATTGCCCTGCGTACGGATTTCCGCAGGGTCGGATACCATGAACACGTAAACCTGATGCTTGAACGGTCAGCACACGTCGTGGACAGTACGGAAGAACTTCTTGCAGCGCTCCAGTCCCCGTGTCTGGACAACAACCGGCTTTGATAATGATTTCTCTGATCTCTGCCGGATTTTTTGGTTTTTTTTAAATCCGGCGCGTATTACCGGTTTTGCGGAAAAGCAATAATCTATATGAGAATATTCACGAAATAGTAAATGATTACGATGGGAAGGAAACGCGAGGACCGGGGAAAGGAAAAAAAAACACAGGTAGATCTTGAGTGTAATCTCGATGGAGAGTACACGAACCCGGTCCGATCGTTTCGTGACCTGACTGTTGGAAACATCAAGGGAGCAATTTTCCATAGCCGGTACCTGCAGCTCCTCCTGTCCCTGACCCTGATCGGCGCCATCCTGCGGTTTTACAACCTTGGGTATAATTCGCTCTGGCTGGATGAAGCCACGACATACAATATTGCCATAAAACCGATCCCTGACATCTGGCAGGTCACAACTGGGGGAGAATTCAATCCCCCGCTGTTCTACTGGGTTGAGCACATCATCCTGCTCTTCGGGAATTCCGAAGCGGTTCTCAGGTTCATACCGGCACTGCTCGGCGTCCTGACGATCCCCCTCATCTACCTTGTCGGGAAGGAATTCATGGACCGGAATACCGGGATCATTGCGGCAGCGGCATTTGCGTTCTCCTCATTTCTCATCTTTTATTCACAGGAAGCCCGGGCGTATTCCATGATGCTCTTTTTTGTCACCTTCTCCATGGTTTTCTATTTCAGGGCCCTGAAAACCAACGACCTCTTGAACTGGGCACTGTTCGGCATTCTTTCTGCCCTTGCGTTCTGGTCCCATTTTTACGCGCTGGTCATCATCGGGGCACTCATTCTGTACGCACTCTATGAATTGTATCCGAAAATGAAAAGCAACCTCAGTGCTGCACGACCGCTGGCTTGCGCCAGTGTTATTTTTGGGGTTATTTGTCTTCCGCTTATTCTTGTCACTATCCAGCTTTTTGCGATGCGGACGGCATCTGCACCAACATACGGGATCCAGGGCCCGGGCCTTATCATTGCGACATTTACCCAGATCTCCGGTTCTGAAGTTGCAATGTATCTCCTCCTCCTCCTGTTTATTGCAGGAATTGTCCAGGCATTCCTGCTGGATAAGAACAAGGGTATCTTTATTCTGACGCTCACGGTCCTGACGTTCATTATCAGCAATTTCCTCTCCTACCGGATACCGATGCAGCCCCGTTACCTGATCTTTCTCTCCATCATCTTTTTCATAACTATTGCACTCTCCCACAAGCTGGTATCCGCTCATATCGGCTGCCGCAGAGTTGTGTATGGATTTCTCGTGCTCATGGTGGTTATCAACACACCCATGCTCGTGAATTATTATTCCGGGATCACAAAAGATGACTGGAGGGGTTTTTCCGGCCAGCTCCAGCGGCTGACCCGGCCGGGGGACGTTGTTGTCGTGATCCCGGGTTATGTCTCTCAGCCACTGGACTATTATTATTCCAACACGTCGGACCGCACCATCGAGCTGCCAGCATATAATGCGGTGGATCTTAAAGCGATTCAAACCCAGAAAAACAACAATACGTTCTTCTTTGTTGTTACCGGGGATATCACCGCTGCGAACCCGGAAGGAGACGCTGTCGCGTGGCTTAAGGAAAACACAGAATCTCTGGGGCAGGACACCGGCATTTACCTCATGACGTCAGGCTGACGTACCTTTGAGTTTGAACAACAATGTACGACCTGACCGTCATCATACCAACCTTTAACGAGGAGGCAAATATCCGCAATATCGTCATGGCAGTGGACGCGATCTTCCACGAGCACTCCCTCCATGGCCAGGTACTTGTCGTCGATGACAATTCATCCGATGGGACCATCAGCATCCTCCACGAGCTGATGAGGACAAACGAGAATGTGGGTTTTCTCATCCGCGAGAAAGACCACGGGCTTTCCCAGTCCGTTGCCGACGGCTTCTCCCATGCTTCTTCTGATATCTTTGTTGTCATGGATGCGGACTTTTCCCACCCCCCCGTGCTGATCCCCCGGATGTATGACGAGATCCGGAAAGGAAATGACATCGTCATCGGCAGCCGGTACATGGAAGGCGGGGGAATTAAAAAATGGCCCCTGAAACGAAGAATAATCTCCATCGGTGCCACCTTCCTCGGCCGGCTCCTCTTTGCGGATATCACGGACCCGGTGAGCGGCTTTTTTGCTGTCCGGAAGGAGGTCGTGGACAAGGCCCCGCTGAAACCCCGGGGGTACAAGATCCTGCTCGAAGTTCTCGGGAAAGGGACCTGGAAAAAGGACAAGGAGATCCCGTTCGAGTTCGTGGACCGGGAGATCGGGTCGAGCAAGCTGAAGATAAAAACCATCATCGAGTACGCCCGGCAGGTTGTTGACATCACCCTTTATTCCTTTGTCAACCACGGGAGTGCAGCCTGGCGGGAATGGAAGCGGATTTTCAAATTCGGGATCGTGGGGATTTCCGGAATCGTGGTCAATCTTGGGATCCTTTTTCTCCTTGTCGAATTTTTCGGCTTGAATAAAGATCTGGCAAGTCCCATTGCAATTGAGTTCGCTATCCTGAACAATTTCATCTGGAACGATCTCTGGACTTTCGGTTCCGTTGAGAACCAGAAAGTATCCGGCAGGTGGCACCGCCTTGTTGCATTCAATATGGTGTCTGTCGGGGGTGCAGCGATAAATTATGGCATCTTCCTTGTTCTGACTTCATGGTTCGCAATTTATTATCTCGCAGCCCAGTTCATCGGGATCCTGGTAGCGTTTATCTGGAATTTCCTCATCAACCGCCGGATTACCTGGACACGGAAATAATGATATGTCCCGGATGCAAATGGCCTGGAACGGATTGCCAGTTGATGCCCTGTACTTCTTGAAATGGTACTCTTGAAAAAATCATCAGGGAATTGGTACGAACGGTTTTAAGAGTTACAAAAAGTCTTATCCCGAAGAACTTTGATTTAGTTTTCTTCTCTTCATGATCCTGATGGACCTTGCAGACTTTGTTCCCGATTCCTGGATGACCGCTGGTTATCCCAGAACCTGAAACGCACTACGGCACTATCGCAAAGCACAAGAGCGGATCAGGGACGGCATCTCTGTCGGAAGGACTGGTATGATGCGGCGAGGAATCTCAAGGGTTCTTCGGGCTGATACGGTTCCGTGGATTCGAGTTTTTATAGTTGGATGCAAAGGTTTTCTGCTGAGCTACAATTTTTTCCATTTTCAAGGCATTCCGGCAGGTGTGTTTTGACGCCGGTTGAGCACCTGGAGAAGCGCTCGTCACCCGTGACTGAGATGCGGGATCTGGCTTTGGTTTATTACACCCGGCATCGAATAATGAAAAAGAATGAAAGTTGAATTCTGGTGAAATAATGCAGATCAGCGAGATAAAAAAATGTCGTATATGCGGAAACGATCAATTCATCACCGTTATAGATTTGGGCGACCAGGCATTGTCCGGCAGGTTTCCCAAAGCGGAAGATCCTGATCCGCCCCGTGCACCGCTCGAGCTGGTCATGTGCGATACCAAAAAAAATCCCGATGCCTGCGGGCTGGTCCAGCTGAAACACTCCGTTCCCCCGCTCGAGATGTATACCCGTGATTACGGGTACCGTTCCGGCATCAACAAGACGATGAGCGACCATCTTGCAGAGATTACCGGCAATGTCCAGAAAATTGCCCGTCTTGAAAAAAATGACATAGTCCTTGATATTGGCAGCAATGACGGAACCCTCCTGAAAAGTTATTCGCGGGATGACATACGGAGGATCGGGATAGACCCCGGCGGGGAACAATACCGGAAATACTATCCGGCTACGATACGTCTTGTCAGCGATTTTTTTACTGCAGCGAATTTCCGGTCGGTATCTCCCCAGAAGAAGGCAAAGATCATTACGTCCATTGCAATGTTTTACGATCTGGAAAAACCCATGGAATTTGTTGATAATATCCGTCAGATCCTCCATAAGGACGGCGTATGGGTCCTTGAGCAGAGCTACCTGCCGGCCATGCTTGAGATGAACTCATTCGATACGATCTGTCACGAACATCTGGAATATTATGCCTTTTCCCAGATCAACTGGATGCTCAGGCAAAATTCCCTGAAGGCCATTGACATTGAGCTCAACGAGACGAACGGGGGAAGCTTCAGGCTCTCTGTCGCCCACGCCGATTCAGCACTTCAGCCCAACAGTGCGGCATTGGACAAGGTTATAGAAGCTGAACATACCCTGAACCTGGAGACCAGAAGACCCTACCAGGATTTCTGTACACGGGTTGAAAAAACCCGGACCGAGCTGAACACGTTCTTACAGACGGAAAAAGCAAGAGGAAAAAAAATATTCGTGTACGGGGCATCCACAAAAGGCAATGTCCTGCTCCAGTACTTCGGGATCGATTTCTCGGTCATCACGGCAGCCGCAGACAGGAACCCGGAAAAATGGGGCAGCAGGACTCCCGGGACCAACATCCCGATTATTTCTGAAACAGAAGCACGGGAACAGAAGCCCGACTACTTTCTGGTTCTCCCGTGGCATTTTAAAGATGAATTCCTTGAGCGGGAATCGCGGTTCCTGAAGGATGGCGGGAAATTTATCTTTCCCTTACCCGAAATGGAAATTGTCTCGCGGACGGGATAAAGGGTCCGGAAATGCCGCGAGCAATTATCATAGGGGCAACCGGGCAGGACGGGACCCTTTTATACCGGCTTCTCGAAGCAAAGAACTACCAGGTCTTCGGTATAGGACGAACCCGGATCATAACCAATAATGAGACCTGGAAGGATGAACGGGCTGTCGATATCGGTAATTTTTTTGAGGTCTCCGCCCTCGTCCGGAGGATCCGGCCGGATGAAATTTATCATCTCGCAGCAGTCCACCAGTCATCCGAGGATCCCATCATGGACCCGGTGATGCTGTTTGGCCAGAGTTTTTCTGTCAATGTGGCATCTCTTTTTAATTTTCTCGAGGCTATCCGGCAATTCTCTCCTGAAACACGGCTGTTCTATGCAGCCTCTTCGCAGATTTTCGGAAGACCCGAAACAGAGCCGCAGGATGAGAACACCCGTATGCAGCCCCTGAATATCTATGCAGTCACCAAGGCCTCCGGGCTGAACCTCTGCCAGATGTACCGGACAGTTCACCAGGTCTTTGCCTCGGCAGGGATTCTCTACAATCACGAATCCCCGCTGCGGGGCGGACAGTTTGTCTCCCA
>JBAVWM010000214.1:0-4502 GCA_049697815.1 Methanoregula sp.
GGTCTCCGTACCATTGCCCGGATACGGGAAATTGCTACGAACCTGGGTCTTGAAAATGAAAAGATCCGGGTTGTTTTCAACCGGTTCCGGAGCGGTACTGCGCCGGTGGATATCGGCGTCGAGCGACCGATAGCGGTCATTCCCGAGGATACTGCGATTGAAACCGCAGACCTTACGGCAACGCCGGTATCCCGGGTTCCTCCAAAAAGCCCTGCCCGGGTAGCAGTGCAGGAACTGGCTGAGAAAATAAGGGAAATGGCACAAAACGTGAGTGAGAGATGAGATCCTCCCGCTTATGCCACCAGAATTATAATCCAGATTTCCTGTAAAAAAAAGAAAAATGAGGTAATGGGGCTCTGCCCCAAACACCGTAAGGATTATTCAGCCGTCCCCGAAGGGGCGCCCTGCAGCAGCTTTTCAATCGTTCGTTTTGAGGTACAGGTAATCTGCCCCGCCATGCCGTACAGAGGCCCTGAGGCGGGGAGCCTTCGCAAAATCAGGTTGTGGAGTTATCCTAGATTACTATTGAATCGTAAAAAATCATACCCATGTACCGGTCCGAAAAAAGAATCAGAGAAAAACCGCAACCGCGATAGTCGTTGTCCAGAGACCGTTTTTATCGCCCTCGGCAGACTGGCAGGTATTCTTGGTCTTTATGATCTTTCCGCTGGCCTTATAGGTCTGTTCGCGTTCTGACCAGGCAGCATTCACATCGAATTCGATACCGAGCGTTGTCGCCAGCATGGTTGCTGCAAGGTCTTCTGCATATTCCCCGGTCTTCTTCTCGGTCTCACCGTACGCATGGTGTTCCGAGAGGTACCCGTACTCTTCGGCAACGCTGGGCATGGCGAGGCCGATTGCAGCTGATACCAGCCGGTTCGGTTCATTGGTCTCGTTACGGGCCATGACACAATAGACGATTCCACCGGGTTTAAGACTTTTCAGTCCCTGGGCTCTTGATATCTGTTTGCAGTTGGGGGGAAAAATGCTGGACACATACACCAGATTGCATTTCTCAATGCCCGCCTTTCTCAGTGCAAGTTCAAACGAGGCAAGACGGTCTTTATGGATACCAACACCCTTGGTAAAAAAGATCCGTGTCGGAACAAACATACTCAGTATATTTTTTGTTCCTGCCCATTTAAGTTGTGGTCAGCCATTCCGAACGTGGATCAGCGGACCGTTACCGCCGCTATTACCCCGGAACAGACCTCATGTATGGGCAAAATACCGGATGAATACCGCATACACTGACTCATTTACTCCGAGAGCCGGGAGAGTATCTCCGGTAATTCCGCCATGGTATCGATGGTATAATCAGCCTGCACTGATGAGCGGTCATCGGAAAAGCGGTCACCGTACCGGGCGTACACCGTCCGGAAACCGAGCATGTTCCCGGGTTCCATATCGCGCCGCGGGCTGTCCCCGATAAGGAGTACTTCATCGGCTATGGATTTGAGCATACCAAGAGCAATGATAAAGGGTTCTGGCGCGGGTTTTTTTACCCGAACCAGGTCATACGTAACCATGCAGGAAAAAAAGGGGAGCAGCCCCGCTTTCTCAAGGCGCCTGACCGCATCGCGTGAATGCGCATCGGTGACAATCCCCATGGGAAGTCCCTGCTCCTGAATGCAGCTCAGGGTGTCGACAACACCCGGGTAAGGGATGATGGACCGGAGTTTTTCCTCTTCATAGATACGCCGTGCGCTGTCAAATGATCCTGAGACGGGTATCCCATGATCGTGCAGGAAATCAAGAATATTCTCATGGGATTCAAATCCATGCCCGGGCCGGAGAAAATAAGGAAAAAGCTGGTTTTCTTCCATCACACCCAGTGACCGCGTAACTGCGTGGCAGGCGGCCATCTGTGCCCCGACCAGGTCGAACAGCGTATTGTCCATATCGAATAAAAGAGCACGTACCGGTTTCCGGAGAGACCGGTTATTATCTGAATGACTGACTGCTGGATGATCAGTATTGGTGCGGATTTTTTTCACAGGTACCTATATGAGAAGGATTCCCCATGAGAATATCGGTTATGGCAAACGGTTGCGATCCTCCTATGAAAAATTGCTCTGTCCTTGGGTTCGTTTTCATCAGATTGCCGGTTTATTTGCGGTGGAGGCCGTGCCTCAGCGAAGAATCCGTTGGATTCTTCGCGGTTCATGTCTGATGAGATTTACCACCGCAAAGAACCTGAGGGTTCTTATTGTGCTCCTTTCGGTTGCATCAGCGGAATTTCTTCTGATGAAGATTTTTCCCTCATAATACCAGTACTTCGGAAAGGTATGCTGCCTCCCGTACCGCTCCTGCGCTTTGTGATAGTGCAGTAGTACCTTCTGAAAACCAATTGTTACGGGGGAAACTCTCGTTGCCGCGGGTAAGGGCTGTTTCAAGAAGAGGATCAGCAGGCCATCTTCGCAGTACCCCGGCAAAAATAAAACAGAACTATGTGCTCTCGAGAAAACCTTTTCTTGTAATGATATGATCCCCCCTCTTGCGCAACCATTCCCCCAAGGCAGACAGGATGCAGTGAGATGCATGAGTATTCATTTTATCCGGAAATTTCCGTCATCTCTTTCACCGGGAATGCATCACTATCACTCTGTGAGGATGCCACGGGAGGCGGGGGCAGGACAGCATGCCCAAAGAGCGCCAGAAATATTGAGAGGATATCCCCAAAGCCGAAAAATGCATCAAAAAAATCCGTAAAGCAAGGGGAATACCGGGTATACCAGCTGGTGCCGGTTAAAAACCGGTATACCGTAACCAGTACCCGGTCTCATTTTTACCTTATTATCAGATAAAAAGGTACTGCATCCAAAGGTACTGCATCCCTCTTGAGAGAATTCCCCCATGAATTTAACCTTTCAACACCAACAGGAAATGAAAATGCCCGTTACCACCCATGGACTCCACGTACCTTGTTGAGATCCGGCTCTCCCGGACAAAATGGCGGATCAGAAAGATCATGAATGAGATTGCGCACAATTTCGGAATCGGAGATTTTCTCGAGCTGCACCCCCACGTGACCCTGTTTGGCCCATTGACTCTGAATGGGGGAGTCAGCAGCCAGCAGATGCTGGATGCAATCGGGGATGTTGCTGCCCGTTATGATCCCGTCCCGTTCCTTATTGATGGCTGGGAGAAACGGGACGGCTTGCATGGGAGCGTGATCGCGTTTCCGGTACGTGCTTCAGAACC
Organism: Methanoregula sp.; assembly: GCA_049697815.1. GTDB lineage: Archaea > Halobacteriota > Methanomicrobia > Methanomicrobiales > Methanospirillaceae > Methanoregula. The sequence goes on from JBAVWM010000214.1 coordinate 3,205, forward strand.
TCTCTGCCGGATCACCCGCGATATTGCCGGTGTCCTTTCATCCCTCACTACAAGCCAGAATGCGTATGACAAAGAACCGGACCGGAAATGGTTCCATGTTACGATAGCAAACCATCTGGATTCTGATATGGCATCAACGATCTTTTCCCAGATCACCGGTTCGGAACAAAAAATTCCGGATCCGGCTGGTGTGCACAAGAAAAAAGCAGGGCTGCTCCAGAGATTCCTCGCGGGTACGATGCACAAAAAAAATTTCCGCGCCATCCCCCCGGTCCTGCTCGATGAAACAGGGATCCGGATCACGGTTATGAAGGATATGGCAATTCTTGCAGAATATGATCTTATCGAAAAACGGTGGATGTACGGGGATCACCGGCACAGCACAGCGCGTTGGCAGAAAACCCTCGGGGAGTTCCGTCACTATGCCGGGTTCGAGCACCGGGATCCCGAACCTTCGGATCCCGACGATGTTTTTCTGATCGCTGACCTGCACCTGGGCCACGCCAATATCATCCGCTCCTGCTCACGCCCGTTCCTTTTCTCAGACAGCGGGGAAATGGATCACGTGCTCATAAAAAACTGGAATTACACCATCGCACCAAAGACCCGGATTTATTGCCTTGGGGATCTGCGGTACGGACCGGATGGCGAACCGGCCACCCAGTACCAGAAACGGCTCCGCGGGGATATTGTCTTTATTCGCGGGAACCATGATGACCCGGATTCCGGAACGGTTTCTTCCGTGGAAAAAAATTACGAGAACCTGAAATTTCTCCTGATCCATGACCCGGCAGACGCACCCCCGTCATTTGACGGATGGATTATTCACGGGTATTACCATAATAATGACCTCCGGCACTACCCGTACATGAACTTTGTCGGCCGTCGTATCAATGTCAGTGCGGAAGTAATCGGGTATAAGCCCGTGAGCCTGCATGAGATCGTGGTGCAGATAAGGGAACGCGAGGTATCAGGCGATACTACGCCAATCCTTGTCCGATACACCGGAGAATAGTCATCGGCCTATACCTGCTTGTATCCCAGACTTATTATGACAGGGAGATAGATTCCCGCACAGATTGAGAACGCATGCGGTTTGAACGGATTTTTTCCGAAAACCTTGCTCTCAACTCGTATAGTATCGGTGACACACGAGAAGCCGCCATCGATTCCCGGGGGGACGGTGATATCTGTCTTGAAATGGCAGCCCGGAACGCCTGCCCCGTCACGCATATTTTTGAGACACACCGGAACGAGGACTATGTCATCGGGTCCCTTCCGCGTTTGGGTCCATTCCC
>JBAVWM010000215.1:0-9081 GCA_049697815.1 Methanoregula sp.
TCACCTCCCCGAAAAGGGGTTTTGAGATCCGACGGATCAACCCGATGTCCTCCCGGGGGACAAAGCACTGGAGCACGACCTCCGCTGCGATGATGTGTTTCTGGACAATGTACCCGCCAAGGTCCTCGATCAGGTCAATAACGATGTCGTGCTGGTAGATCCCGCCCTTGTAGGTGACCGGCACCAGGGTCATGGCTTCACCCCCAGGAGCGCGAACTTGGCGGCAACCAGTGCGTCGATGTCCTCCGCAAGGGTGTTCTCGCTTGCAACGAACGAGAACTTCTCTTTGGTAAATATCTCCTTCCGCAGCCGGAAGCCCTCCGGCGCAACGCACCGGAACGCGTAGATCAGGTCCCGGAAGAGGGACTCGCTCGGGTCGGCAACCACCAGCGCCTCGATCTCCTTGGGATCCATCGGGACGTCATACAGCATAACGGTAAACCGGTCCGGCTGCTCCACGTGGTCTTTCCCGAACCGCTCCCAGAAGAGCTTCAGCATCGGGGCAAGGTAGGTCTCGTCCGAGATGACGAGGGTGATCTTTCCCTCGAGCGGGTTCACGTTGGCAAAATCGTGGACCCGGACGATTGTCGTGATCTTCCGGAGCGTTCCCACCGCGACAAAGACCGGCACCTTCGGGTCGATAAAGATATGGAGTTTCTCTATCACTTTTAAGAGGTTATGGTCGAGCAGGACGTCGTTTGCGATCTGCTTGTAGTACTCTGCCCCCAGCGGCTCGGGGCACTCCACTTCAAAGTACTCCATGGCAGCCATCTCATCGTTCCTGTATGAAACCTGATGCAAGGAGCGCGGATCCCACAGCACCGATGTACTGCGAGTACGACGGCACGACAATCTTTGTCTGGAGCAGTTCGCCCATGGCAAAAACAAGGCCTTCGATGAGCGACGTGCCCCCCACCATGATCACCGGTTCCTTGATGTCCACTTCCTGCAGCTGCTGCTCGAAGACCTGCTCGGCAACGGAATGGCAGGCTGCCGCGGCCACGTCCTCGCGGGTGCTCCCGGCGGCAAGGGCATTGACCAGGCTCTGGGTGCCAAACACGATACAGTAGCTGTTCATCGGGACCCGCCCGCCCATGCCTTTCATGGCAAGCGGCCCGAGCTCGGTGATCTCGACGCCGAGACGCTTTGCGGTCATTTCGAGGAACCTTCCGCTTGCCCCTGCGCAGATACCTCCCATCGTGAAGGTGCCGGGGATCCCGTCCATCACCGAGATCGCCTTGTTGTCCATGCCCCCGATATCGATGACCGTAGCCGGCCCATGCTGGCGGTTCGCGAGATAGACCGCCCCCTTGGAGTTCACGGTCAGCTCTTCCTGGATGAGGTCGGCCCTGATATCTTTCCCCACAAGGAAGCGGCCGTAGCCCGTGGTACCGACTGCCTGGATCTCGTCCCGGGCAACCCCAGCCTCTTTCAGTGCGTGGGCGATCACTTCCTGCGCACTTTTCAGGACTTCTGTTGTGGGCTGCCAGCCGGTGCCGATAATTTTGTTGTCTCTCATCACGATCGCTTTTGTCGTTGCAGAACCCGAGTCAAGGCCGAGTGTAAGTCCCTGCTGGGTCTCCCGGGCGAGCAGGGCACGGCGCCGGGCAATCGTGGTGAGCGCTTCCATCCTGGTGAGGAGCGTTCCCGAGGTGGTCCGTTCGGTAAAGGAATAACTGACTACCGGCAGTTTCGAGTGCTCGGTGATGTAGCGCCGGAGCTCGTTTCTGACGATTGCCGCCTCGGCGCACCGGAAGCAGGTTGCAATGAAGACCGCATCTGCATCCACCCTCCCTTCCACGAGCGCGATTGCCCGGGCAATGGCGAGTTTTAAGTCCGGGCTCCGGACATCGAGGCCGAACCGGTCGAAGTCCCGCCGGATATCCTTGAGCGCAATGTCGGGGAAAAAGATCTCGCCGCCCACCTCGTGAGCCGCGACATCGATCTCGTGCTGGATACCGGAATACTCCGGCCCGCACGAGAGCTGGGCGATCCGGACCGGGGGCGTCATTTCTGTCCTCCCAGCCCGTCAAGGAACCGTTTGATTGCCGCCACGAACCGGACGCCTTCTTCCTCGCTCTTCGGGTAATAGAGATCGAGCTTCGGGATGTCCTTCTGGCGGAGGAGGAACTTGACCAGCTCGTTTGTACGGGCGCACCCCATGCAGCCGAACGCGAGATCGGCGTCGTTGATGATGATCGCCGCCTCGCAGGCCTCGATCTGCGGGCCATAGAGCGACATCCGGCCCCGGACGCCGGCGGGCACCTCGACTGCCGCCCACTTCAGGCCTTTCTTCGGCTCCTCAGGCGTGATCTGGAGCGGCGGGGATTCGAGTCCTGCGGTCTGGATGCGTTCGCGGATGGCTACAGCCGATGAGAGCGGGGTGTGGCCGTAGCGGGCCACCAGGTCAGAGAGGATCAGGCTCGTTGCGGGATAGATGAATACTTTTGCCATTGTTCAGGACTCCTGTGCATCGATCAGTTTCTTGAGGCTGGCGATATCGAGAATCTTGTGATCGAGCGGGTTTTGCGGCGCAGGGACGGTCTGCAGGTCACGGGTCTTTACCGTTTCAAGCCCGTGGGAAACATAAGGAATGACGGTCATCTCCTGCTCCATGCCATGGTATCCCGGGCGTGCGCCGCCGAGGTTTGCCCGGCAGCGGCGGGAATCGCCCGGCGGGAAGCCACGGTCCTTGGTAAAGATGTGATCGGGATCGATCTTCCGTAATTCCGTGACGATCCGGTCCACTTCCTCCTCGTTCCCATTAATCACGAGACCGAAACAGGTCTCCTTGATCATGGCGCCTTTCGCAATCTCGTACGCCCGGACCCCCAGATCTGCCGGGGTGATATCGAACGATTCCACCACCACGTACTTCGTCACGGTGCCCGGGTGGACCGGGGTATATTCCGTCACCGCCGCACCTCCCTGATATACACGTTTTCCCGCTCCTTTACTTTTTTGAGTTTTCCCGTATCGATGACCCGCCCGATCATGTTGGTGCCCTCAAAGGGTTCGGACGTGGGCCCGAACTCGCGGTTGGCCGAGAGGCGCACGCCCACCAGCCCCGCTCCCTTGCACGAATCGTTGGTGATCCCGAGGCCGGCGGCCGGTGCTTCATCCACCGGGGAATTTTCCGGGTTGAGCTTGATGCCCACCGGGATCTCCGGCTTGAACAGTACCACGTCGTCGAACTTGAAAAAGACCGGCAGCATGCCGGCATCGTGCTCCACGAGACCGGTGATCCTCCGGAAGATCCCGCAGCTGACCGGTGCGTGTGCATCGTCGAGCTCGATATCGATCACCTTGTCAGACGGTGCGGTCGTAACCGTCACCTTCCGTTCGGCAAGGACGTCCAGCGTAGTGCCGGGGTCCTGGGAGACAACGATCCGCTCCCCGAGATCCTTGTCAATGATCAGGGCGAACCGCCGGGCGGCTGCGATCTCTTTTGCCCGCTGGACCGGCAGGCCGAGCAGGTCGATGCGTTCCGGCTGCACGCTCACCGCGATCACGTCATGCTCCTGCGCAAGCCGGACAAGCTCGATGCCCTGCACCACCTGCCCGACAATACTGTGCACCATGCTGCTTGGGACATCAGTTCGGTAGAGGAAGATACCCCCGGCCGCCTTTCCCGTTGCCCGGACCGTGACGACGCCCTCCCTCCGCGGGTGGCGGTATTCCCGGGGAACCTCCGTCCCGGCACGCCGGAGGTCCGCGATATGGGTGCTGGTTGCCCGGTCCACGACAAAACGCCCGGACTGCAGGGCAAGGAGCATATGCTCAACGCTCTCGGCCGCTTCTGTGGTGATCCTGCCTTCCGAAAAGCCCTGTGCCATGACAACAACACGGGTCACGACCCGCATCCCGTCCTCTAAGAAGAGGCCCGGGTCGGTCGTGGTGAACGAGCGGCTGGTGTCCGCCCAGCTGATCACCGGCTCGATTTTAAGTACCTTGTCCCCGGTCGACCAGCGGTCGAGAACCCCCCGGCCGCTGACCACGTTCCCGATCACGCCCCCGCTTTCATCGGCCCCGTGATCCGCAGAATGCCGGGTCCTGGAAAAGATCAGGTACGACCGCGCCGGGTCATACCCCCCGCAACCGAGGATGACATCGGCCCGCTCGTACAGGCGGGGTTTTCTCGCGGGATGAAGGCCGGAGGGGAACGGCCCGAAGGCTGCGGCATAGCGGTCCTGCCAGTGGAGCGCCAGCTGCGGGACAATTGCCGGCGATTCGAGAAAATCCATATGGTCACCAGAGAGCTCGACCGTAATCTGGCCCGCGGTCGTACTGATGGCAAGGCTGCCGGTCTTCGCCTGCTCCTGGGTGGCCGGGCGGATGATTGCAACCGAACAGTCCGGCGGGTGGTTTTTCAGGACCCCGGCAAGAGTGCTGCCTTCGCCCAGCTCCAGCCTCTCTCCGTCCAGGTTGATGGTGATCATCGCCGCCTCAGGGGGCCGGCTGGCTCATGACCTTGCGCTCTTCCGTAGTAAGACTTTCCAGGACTTCCCCGGTCGTGCCGATCTGGACGATCCTGCCGCCCCGCATCAGGGCAAGGCGATCGCAGATGTCCCGCACGAAGTCCATGTCGTGCGAAACAACGATGAAGGTCTCTTCCATCTCCTCGCGGGCGTGCATGATGGAATGCTTCACGTCAATCTTGGTGATCGGGTCCATGGTGCCCGTGGGCTCGTCAAGGATAACGAGGCGCGGCTCGCGGATGAGCACCTGCGCGAGGGCCACGCGGTGCCGCTCCCCTTCCGAGAGCTGCCCGGGCATCCGTTCGAGGATCTCCGCGCTCTTCTCCGCGGTAAAGCCGGCCATCCGGAGCGTAACGAGCGCCTTGCGCATGGCAAGTTCTTTGGGGAACTCAAGGCCAATGGCATCGGTCAGGTTGTCGAGCACCGTGCGGTGCGGGAAGAGGTCGTATTCCTGGTGGAGGAGCCCGATATACGCGGTTGCCCGGCCCCGCTCCTCAACGCCCGGCTTGGTCATGTCGACCCATTCCTCGCCGATCCGGATGTTCATCTCGCCGCTTGTCGGTTCGACAAGGCCGGCAATGATGCCGGAGAGGGTTGTCTTGCCCGCCCCGCTCTTCCCGATGATACCGAAGATCTCCTTGGTCTGGACCTCGAACGAAACCCCGTTGACCGCCTTGATCATGCCGCGGTCTACCGAGATGTAGCGCTTGACCAGGTCGCGGGCTACCACCATCTTCTCCCCAAGCGCTGCCTCTTCGAACTGCTCGCTGTCATCGTAGCCCTTCATGAACTGCGCGATGACGTCCTTCGGCGTCCCGATTCCCGCGATGCTGCCGTCGATGAGCAGGATGGCACGGTTCGCAACGTCCTCGATTACCTGCGAGAAGTGGGACGTGACCACGATCCCCATGTTATTCACCTTTGCTGCTTCCGAAAGCATCTCGTGTACGACCTTTGCCGTACCGGTGTCGAGCGTGCCGGTCGGCTCGTCGGCAAAAAGCAGGAAGGGCTCCTTTGCGAGCTGGCGGGCGAGGACGACCCGCTGTTTCTCGCCGCCCGAGAGGTCGCGGGCGATGTGCATCATCCGGTGCGAGAGCCGGACCTGGTCGATGAGGTCGGCTGCACGGTTGATAGCCTGCTCGGGGGGATAGTCGATATCGTCGAGGGCGTGAAGGACGTTTTCGATAACCCGGTCATCGCCGTACAGGGCAAAGGTGCGCTGGAACATGATGGCTGTCCTGCGCATAAGGCGACGCCGGAGCGTTTCGTCCTTCTCGTTCCAGAGATCGATGTCCTGTGCAGTCATGGTACCGCCGCAGTGCGGGCATGGCTTCCCAGCTGCGCTCCCGACATCGAGGTACGCACAGCCATTGCAGACCGCGGTGTGGTATATGATCCTGCCGCTCGTCGGCGGCTGTTCCACGCCCCGCATCAGGTGCATGAGGACCGTCTTTCCTGCGCCACTCCTGCCGATAATCCCCAGGACTTCTCCTTCGGCAATCTCAAAAGAGATATTCTTGAGTACCCCCTTGCCATCAAAATCCATACAGAGGTTCTCGACTGTGATCAATGGAGCCTTCATAATACCCTTATACCTAATGTGATCCATGACGCATATTACCTTTTATATGCAGTACCCCTGCCGTCACGATCGCAATTTTTCCGGCTCGCGATCAGGTCCTGCACAATGGTCACCACGTCCCCTACGTTTTTCACCACGTAATCCGCTTCCTTGTACAGGTCGTCCGGCCGGTCGCCGGGCTGCTGGACCGTGAGGATGGCAATATCTGCGTTCCGCATGGCACACAGGTCGTTGATCCCGTCCCCGACCATGAGCACCCGGTCGTATTCCTGCCGGAGGTCGTTTACGATCTGCGCTTTTACCGTGGGTGTGGCCACGCCGTACACCCGGTCGCGGGGGATGCCGAGGTGGTCGGCCATCTTCTCGAGCTTGGTGACCCGGTCACCGGATGCGATGAACGTCGGCACACCCATGCGGTGGAGGGAGGTGATCGCCTCTTTTGCCCCGTCAAAGGGCCAGCCGCCGGCGGTGATGGCAAACTCGATCCCCCGCTGTGCCATGTTGATGATCGCCCCGCTGTTCAGGGTCACGACCGATTCCTCCTTACAGACCGTCCAGACATTGCGGATACATTCCTGCAGGTCGCTCACCCGTGTGCTATCATCGGCGTAGAGGACATCGCCGATCTCATCGGAGGTCGTGATCTTCCGGGTGCAGCTGATCCCAAACCCGATGTCGTGCCGGACCAGGTATTCCGAGAGGAGGGCGTCGGGAGGGGCTGCCATCAGATCCTTGGAGCGGACGGGGAGCACGATCAGCACCCGGTCGGGGGAACTGAAGGTGAGGGTGGTGGTCTCGATCCCGGGAAGCAGGGTATGGTTGCAGATATCCTTTGCAACCCGGTAGGTGTTCAGGAGCGTTCCTGCGCTGTCGAAAACAACGGCTACTGACATGACGTGCACCCGGCAATAAATCTATGTACTTTTCTGCTCATTCATTAGAATGAAGCTGATGTCCGTACCTGAAACCGCGGAGAAGATAAAGAGCATGGAAATCCGGGGGGCCGGCCGGATCGCCCGGGCAGCGGCCGTTGCGCTCCGCGACCATGCGCTCTCCCTCCGGCTCAAAGACCTGCCAGCGTTTACCGCGGAGATGGAGAAGGCAGCTGAGGCCCTGGTGGTCACCCGGCCAACGGCCGTATCGCTCCCGAACGCGGTTCATATCGTCATGAACGGCCTTGACAGGGCAAAGGATGTCGAAGATGCCCGGGCCGGGCTGGTCCGCCGGGCAGACGGGTTCATCCAGTCATCCTGGCGTGCGGTAGAGAACATCGCGCAGTTCGGCGCCCGCCACATCCGTGACGGTGACACGATCCTGACGCACTGCAACTCCGAGGTGGCGCTCGGGTGCATCATCGAGGCCCACCGGAGCGGCAAGGATATCGAGGTCTTTGCTACCGAAGTGCGGCCACGGAACCAGGGGCATATCACGATCCGGACCCTCAACGACGCCGGCATCAAAACGAACTTCATCGTGGACTCGGCCGTCCGCTCGTTCATCCACGATATCGATCTCGTGATCGTGGGCGCCGATGCCGTGACCGTCAACGGGGCGGTGGTGAACAAGATCGGTACCTCGCAGGTGGCCCATACGGCAGCCGAGGCGCGGGTGAACATGATCGTGGCTGCCGAGACCTACAAGTTTGCCCCGCGGACGATCGTCGGGGAACTCATCCGGATCGAGGAGCGGCCACCCGACGAGATCCTGCCGGCGGCGATGGCAAAGACGCTCCCGCACGTGACCGTGCGCAACCCGGCGTTCGATGTGACCCCGGCAGAATATATCGACCTGATCGTCACCGAGGCCGGGGCGATACCCCCGCAGATGGCCTATGTCATCATACGGGAGTTCCTTGGCTGGGGTATCGGGGAGTTCCAGAAATCCTTTGAGCCCAGCCATCACCCGGAGGAATGAGATCGGGGGCAAAACCTATCCGCCTTTACGTACAAGCTGATCACGCACTCCGGCCTGCTACAGGTTGCCGGGACCGGGAGCAGGGGACACCACCATGGAAATACCATTTGCCAAACTACAGGGGAACGGAAACGACTTCATCGTGATCGACGAGTACGAGAGGGTCATCATTCCCGACGAGATGAAGGCGCAGTTCGCCGCCATCTACTGTGACCGGCGGTTCGGGATCGGGGCGGATGGCGTGATCTACCTCATGAAATCAGAAAAGAGCGATTGCCGGATGCGCCTCCTCCAGCCGGACGAGAGCGAGGCGGAGATGTGCGGGAACGGCATCCGCTGCCTTGCCAAGTTTGCGTCCGATGCCCGGTACGTGAAGGATTCCTGCACCGTCGAGACGCTTGCGGGACCGATCGGTGTTGCGATGGAGGAGACAGAGGACTGTTTTTCCGCAACGGTCACGATGACCCCGCCGCAGTTCGACCGGAAGGACATCCCGGCAACGGGGACCGGTGAATACAAAGAACGCATCGGCGACTACGATGTCTATGCGGTAAACACCGGTGTCCCCCATGCCGTCATCATGGTGGACGCGGTGGATGCAGTCGACGTTGCTGCCGTTGCCCCGGCCATCCGCCGCCACCCCACCTTCCCGAAGGGGGCAAACGTGAATTTCGTGGAGAAGATCGCCGAAAACAGCATCCGGATCCGCACCTTCGAGCGGGGCGTGGAAGACGAGACGCTCTCGTGCGGAACCGGGGCAACTGCCTCGGCAGCGGTTGCCCATAAGCTCGGTCTTGTCGGGGATACGGTCGAAATAGAGACCCGGGGCGGTCCTCTTACAGTGTATCTGAAGGACGGGGTACGGTTGCAGGGGCCGGCAACGACGGTGTTTTTCGGGACCATCCGGTATTGATTTTTTATCCGGAACAAGGTTATTTTATCTCCGGTGAGGCAATTTCCCGGAACATCACCAGGGTCGCAGGAACACCGTTGTCCGTGATTTGTAATGCAATCACATCCACCGTCACGACAGTCCCGTCCACCCGGAAAAATTTTTCCCGCAGCACCGGCGCTGGCTTCCGGGGATTATCATCCATCGTACACAGG
>JBAVWM010000216.1:0-6810 GCA_049697815.1 Methanoregula sp.
CCCGCAGCATTTCCCGGCTGCCGCATGTCGGGCTTTAAGGGCGTTTATTTTCCGCGGGGAGGAAAAATAATCTATCAGGTATAAATAGCCGTGCAGGATACGGGGTTTTCCGGAGTTCTGAGGAGGGAAAAAAATTTCCGTTTTTTATAGGAATGGTTACTTCATGTCATACAGCGTACTAGTATATGGCAACCCGTTCCCGGCATACCAGTACTGGTAACCTGGAACCGGGTATTCCGATTAAGAGGTAATACTGTGGAAGCTATATCCTTTGAAGTCCAGCAGGTCTTTGTGCCTGATCCCATCCATATCCACATTCTCCAGGCAGTTTCCGACAAGCAGGGCTGCCACATCGGCGATGTGGTCCAGCAGCTGCTCCCCACACACGGGGAGAGCGGTATCAGATCCAGTATCCGTGTCTTACTCTCCAAGCGGTTCCTCGACGGGGGGAAATCCTCAAGCGAGATCGTGCTCCGGCTGACCTCCAAAGGCCGGGTCCTGCTCCAGAAAGCAGATGTACAGTAAACGGTACAGGTCCCACTCATTCATCCTTTTTAGTGCCCGGTCAGCATGAGCAAACGCAAGCCCGAGCAGGGCCAGTGCGATGATCACAATCATGATCTTCAGGTACGGGAGACCATCCCCCGCTTTCTTTTCCGGCCTGTGCCGGGTTTCCAGCGCAACCCCGCCGGTTGCCGTTACCCCGCCTCCTTGCTGTAGTTCATGCCGATTGCAGGCCGTGGTTTTGCATTCCAGCTGCCAATACCGGTGCAGTCATGGTTGGGGGGGGCAGCCGGCAGTCCGGGTAGAACTTTCCACCGCAGTGCAGGCAGGTAAACGGGAGGACGCACTCGTTGCTGCAGTGATAGCAGCGTGCCATTCCACTTCCTATGGTTTTTGGGGCTCATGATTATTATTTTACACGTCCGGCCGTATGACCGGTAGTACAGAGCACGCCCACCGGTCCATCAAACACCTTATGCTGTACCATGCCGGATAATTAAGCATGGGGCAGTACGTGAAAGGCGACGTCCTCCTCGCTTCGGTTGCGTTGGATGACCGGGCATTGTCCAAGACCCGGCCGGTCGTGGTGATAAGGACGATAGAGCCCGATAGGATCTATATTTGCCCGATCAGCAGCAAACCGCCATCCGATGCACCCAGCCTGCCGCTCTCCCTTGACGATTTTGCCTCCGGAGGGCTCGATCTTTTCGGTGAGAGTTATGTGATGACATCACGGGTGCTCACCATCCGGAGCGGAGATGTGATCGGGAAGAAAGGCCGGCTTGCCGCAGAATCGCTGGCTGAAATTGCCAGGCGGGCGTCGGCTGCCTTGCTGTCCAGTCCTGCACCGGTAAAAAAAACCGGAAGATCGTCGAAGGGACGATAACCCGGTGACCTGCCCGGTTTTACTGCAGGTTTTCACCGGCCGGTGCCTGGTTGGCTCCGGCTTTCAGCCGTGGTGCATCAGTATCCTTATTATACCCTGCGATGAGGTTGTTGGGATGGATATTGCACAGGCAATCCGGGAGATAGAAGCACAGGTGGGCAGGATCTCGCCCGTGCAGAAATTCCTGCTCGGTACGGACGGATCTGTCACCCAGATCCTCGAATCGATCACGGGTAAAAAAGTGGTTATCAGGACACTTGTCCATAAGGTCATGCCTGCTGACCGGGCTGCTGCTGACAACCTGAGCATTGCTGAGGGTGATCCGGTCAACTTCCGGATCGTGGAGATCAGGACCGAAGAGAGCGGGGAAGTGCTGATCTATGCGATATCGCATACCCCCATCAACCGCCTTTCACCGGCATTCTGTGACGACCTGATGAAGGCCGATATTCCCATCGGGAGGATCATCAAGCAGCACCATATCGAGGCCCGTAGGGAGATCCTGAATGCCCGGGTTTTCCCGGCAACAGAGGAGGCAGGCAGGCGTTTTCTATCTGTAAAAACGAGCCGGTCCTCTCCCGGCAGTACCAGATCATCCATGCGGAAAAGCCGCTCATCTTTATCGAGGAGCAGTTCCCCTACAACCGCTTCCTCGATATGCGCCGGGTTATTATCCGGACTCCCTCCCGGCTCCATATCACCCTGATCGATATGCACGGAGGTTCCGGCCGGGTGGACGGGGGATCGGCATCACCCTTGACGAACCCGCCATGCCGCTGGAGGCGGAACTCTCCCCCACCCTTTCCGTACGCGGGGGCGACCCGGCCCTGCAGGAGCGGGTGCGCAGCATTGCAATGGATGTTATGCAGAAACTCGGGGCAGGCGGGAGTGTTGCGATAACGGTCCGGAGCCACTTCTCGTCTCACGTGGGTCTCGGGAGCGGGGCGCAGCTCGGACTTGCCGTGGCCCGGGCGATAAGCGAACTTCACGGCCGCCACCTACCGGTGAAGGAACTCGCCCGGCTCGTGGGCCGGGGCGGGACCTCCGGCATCGGTACGGCCGCTTTCGAGTACGGGGGCTTCATCGTTGACGGCGGGCACCGGTTCGGTTCCGGGGGAGAGAAAACGGATTTCCGCCCGTCCGCTGCATCGCAGGGGGTAAGCCCTCCGCCCGTGATTGCCCGCCACGAGTTCCCATCGGACTGGCGCATCCTTCTTGCCATCCCGGAAGTCCCTGCCGGGGCGAGCGGGAAGTTGGAGACAGATATTTTCCGGAACCGCTGCCCGGTCCCGCTCGATGAAGTGCGGGAGCTTTCCCATGTGGTGCTTATGCGGATGTTGCCGGGGATCGCCTCCCACGACCTTGACCTCTTTGGTTCCGCGCTCAATACCGTGCAAGGCCTCGGATTCAAGAAGGTTGAACTCAGCATCCAGCTCCCGCAGGTGATCGGCCTGCTTGACGTGCTGCGGGAGGCCGGTGCAGCCGGTGCCGGCCTCTCCTCGTTCGGCCCCGCGGTGTATGCTGTCGGGGATACCGGAATGACCGGTATCGAACACGCGGCACAAAAATTCATGAGAGAGTCTGGCGGAGGCACCACGCTCATCACCGCAGCCCGGAATAGCGGGGCGGTTGTGCGGATAGCGTAATTCACGGAAAGAGAGAGAGGGGGCGGAGGCAGGTGACCGGTTCACCCCCATTCGCAGCATCCAGAGCACATCAAACGACTTGCCGAATTTTTCCTTGCACCGGAAGGAAAAAGTAAGCGAACAGGTTACCGACCGATTCGCTTGTACTGCTTATGTATTTCCTCGATCGTCATCATGTTGAGCATGTTGACATAATCTCAGGTTCGGGTATATAATCCACAAGTACGCGGAGATCATCGGGATATCGCATCACAGCGGGTGATAAAAGAAAATCCAAAATATTATTGAAGGTACGACAGTACCAGCGATTCTTCCATGACCTTGTAGGTCCTGCCGGCACTGGTGACATAGACCTGCACGAAGTCGGTGCCCCGGGTGCCCTCGATGACCAGCTCGTCCCCGCGCCGGGGCTTCCGGTTGCCGTCGTTCATGTACTGCTGGACCACCTGCCCGTTGCTGAGGGTGACCTTCATCATGATATTCTGGACATACACCTCGCCTTTCCCACCGTTATAGAGCAGGTGGATAGATGAGTCCGGCCGCTGCTTGGAGAGGACAAGATCCACTTCCTGCTCTGAGGGCAGCGTCTCGACCGGAAGGGGCATGGGAATGAAGGTGGCCTCGGATGTAGGGAAAGAGGGCGGGGGTGTGGGAGGGGTCGCCGTAGATTTGATCTCAGCCCCTGTCGGGCTCGTGCAGCCGGCAAAGAGCGCACAAATTACAAGCCCGAATAAGGCGGAAATAACAAGGGTTTTCTGCATACTGAGTGCTTTCATTTTTGTGTATTTCTGATTTGTGCTCGAATATTCAGGGGACGAAAATATAAAACCGTTTTTTGTGTTTATTTCCCCCAGCGGCAGTTCCGGGCACAAAAACTGGATAAAAACGCAGGATCGAACAGTTAAATTAAAAAGGACACCCGGATTAAATTTACATATCAGGAGCTTAAGGGAATGTTCTGTCCTAAATGCGGAAAAGAGACTGATGCTTCCGGAAAATTCTGCCAGTGGTGCGGAGCCGATATCGGATCTGTTCCGGCTCCGGTAAGTCACGCCGTCACTCCAGAAGAAGTGGATGGACCGGATATCGGAGTTTATGCCGGTCTTGGCAGGAGGTTTGTCGCGTTCATTGTCGATATCATCATTATTTTACTCTTCGACGTGGTCGCGTTGGCCGTGCTTGGCCTGACCCGGGGTATCCAGAACGCGTATTTCTATTTCATCCAGCATGTACCCGTTGAGCAGCTGACCATTGAAGGGACGAGGGCCGCCATGCTCGGGTCCGTCTTGGCCGCGTTCGGCATCGCTCTTATCGTTATACCGTGGATATACCATGCCGGGTTTGAATCTTCCCGCAGCCAGGCAACACCCGGTAAACTGCTGATGCACATCGTGGTCACCGACATGGCCGGCAACAAGCCCACCTTCGCCCGTGTCACACTCCGGCACTTTGCCAAGTTCATCTCTGCCCTCATCTTCTTCATCGGCTTCTTAATGATCGGCCTCACCCAGAAACGCCAAGGGCTCCACGACAAGGTAGCCGGCTGCCTTGTGCTCCTCCAGGATTGAACAATTCACAGACAATTCTTCCCCTTTTTAAAAATTTTTCCGGTACAGGATGCCCTGTTCTGACATTGATCCCAGTCATCCTGGTAAAAAAAAGATCATTTATATTTGATCTTCATCCAGAGCAGGACGAGAATCAGGATGAACGTGATCACGTTTGCTGCAATAATCGGCATTGAACCGGTCCAGATCCCATAGAGTGTCCAGAGCAGGACTCCCGCAGCAAAGAGGAGAAGCATGGCAAGCGAGAGGTCACGCGTCTCCTTGAGCTTCCAGGCCCGGGTTACCTGCGGTACAAAGGAGAGGGTAGTGAGGGCGCCGGCAATATAACCGATGAGAACGATTGTATCCATGAAAATTATCCGGTAGTATTCATCATTCAACAATTTGAAACCGACAGGAATTCCCGGGACCCGTTCATGATCCGGCGGATCCAACTTGCGGGGGTTCCGGCGAGAACTTGTCGGCGAACGAGCCACTTCCGCCCCTCCTTCACAAGGAAGAACATGTTCCGGCCCTGCATGGCCTGTTTCTGGTCATCCATTGCAAAGGTGACGGCAATAGGTACGTGACAACCGCAGCTTTTCCTCAGGTATAGATCTGTACCCTGTGATCGGTCTCCTGCCGTTTATGGATGATCGCTGCTTCACAAAAGCTCGCCATTTCCGCAACATACGCGTCCCTTCCCTCAATACGCCCGGGAGTATCATGCAAGACCGGAACAACATCCGGGTGGATATACCGCCGGAATTCACCGCCATCCGTTTCCGCGAACCGGTAGGCAACGCCAGGGCGAAGGACCCGGTCGATCCAGCCTTTGAGGATCGAAGGCGGCATCCCCACCAGTCGGGATGGATAAAGATGATCCCATCCGCTGCCGCAATCTCCTGGCAGTGCAGGGCAATTACCAGGGGAAACGGGGCATCGCGCAGGATCTCCTCATACGGGAGCAGCGGATCGAACTGTTCCCGGCAAAGGTCGTGGACGGTAATAGTATGACCGGATTCACGGAGCGTGGCTGCCGCCTTATCCTCTATCGCGTGGTTAAAAGAGCCCGGGTGTGGATGGGCGAGAATGGTGGAGATCTTCATGGACCCTCTCATTTCCTTGCAACGGCTTTGAAAAACGTATAACAGAAGACACCGTCCTTCTCGGTGGTGCGATAGAGTGCGGCAATTCCCCGTTCCCATGCTTCCCGGCTCATCAGCCCCTGTTTCTCAACTTCCAGACCGACACCTTCGACCATGGCCGTGAACGTCAGTTTCGTGAACCCTTCCACGAACGCCGGGCGGGAGGAATCAACATAGACCATCCGCGGCGAGATATGAATATCTCGGAATCCGGCACCCGTCACGAGCGGGAAGAGCTGGCGCCCGATCAGGGCATTACCGCCCATTTTCTGCTGGAGTTGTACAAGACAGTCAATCGCCCGGCGGGCATCCGCGTTCTCGGGGTGGAAGAAGGTGGAGCCGTGATCACCCTCGATGACGGTTATAGTCCCGCCTTCTTTCAGGAGCGGGCGGAGCTGTCCGAGCACCCGCTGCGGGTCTACAAGATGCTCCAGCACAAAACAGAGAAAGATATGGTCGAAGCTTGCCGGTGCGAACCGGAGGTGGAAGATATCCCCTTGCTGGAAGGTGACGTTGGTGATCCCTTCCAGCTTTATCTTTTCCTCTGCGAGTCTGAGAGAATCCTCCGAAATATCAATGGAGGTAATCAGGGCATCGGGACTGTTCCGTGCGAGCATCACGGTCTGGGCACCGATACCACAGCCGGCCTCGAGGACCCGGGAACCCGCGGGGTAGTGCGTGTCATGGTGGAGGAGTTCTGTCAGCGTTTCTGCCTGATCGGTGAGCCGTTCCGATTCGCGGGTGGAATAGCCGTGGACATAGCCGTTCTCCGGCAGGGGTTTTTCTGGCATAGGTATGAGGACAACTCCGTTACAGGAGGCAGGCGGGTATGGGACCGGTCTGCCGAAATTATTGTACAATTTTGATATTCAATGCGCAAAAAAGTACTCTGTAAAGGAAACACCGGAACGCAGGGGACAAATCATGCAGACGTGTGCGGAACCGGAATAAAAGAAGGCCAGGGCCGAGATTTGAACCCGGGTCGAGGGATCCACAGCCCCTTAGGATAACCAGACTACCCTACCCTGGCAGATGTCCTTTTTACATTGGTACCGGACTCTGATTAATGTATCCGTGCC
>JBAVWM010000217.1:0-1763 GCA_049697815.1 Methanoregula sp.
GTTCTCGAACACCACACCCCCGTCATACGTGATGAGCAGGATCCGGTGATAGGGTACGGGTTTCTCCTGATCGCCGGTACGGATCGTCATGTAATACGGGTCCAGGGTTATTGCAGTGCCGCCCGCCGCAGACCGGTCATCAGGTGCACCCCGGTCGCTATACCACACCTGGACTTTTGCACGGTCATAGCGGTTATCGTGCCAGTACTGCTGCAGGAGTTTATGGCTGGTCAGCATGATCCATCACCTCAGGAGGGTGAAACATCCGGCTCTGATAGAGGATGATCCGCCCCGACAATATAAATTCCCCCGGCCCCGGTATTTTTTCCAGCAGGAGATTATCATGAAAGCAGGAATGAAGACCGTCCCGGCACAGGATATTGACGAGTACCTCGCGTCGGTCCCGGGAAAAGGAGCGGACGGTGCTCGACGAGCTGCGCAGGGCCGTCAAGGCTGCCGCCCCGGATGCTGAAGAACGTATCAGGTACGGGATACCGGTGTTCACGTATCACGGGCCGCTCGTCTCCTTCGCCGCATTCGCAAAACCACCTGCGTTTTTTCGGCGGTGAGTGAAACGGTCCCGGAACAGTTCGGGAACGAGATTGCGCCGTTCCGTACCTCCATCACCCTCCACTTCCCGGCCGGCCACCCGCCGCCGGCATTGCTCGTGAGCCGGATCGTGAAGGCACGGGTTGAGGAGATGCAATTTCTTCAGGCTGGTAAAACGACCGCATACAGACCCCGGGTTGAGAATTTCACCGGTAAACCAGGAAGAGGAAAACGTCTATAGGAAAATCTTAATAATACATAAAGATATAAAGCCAGACTAATCTGAAAGGGCTCCGGGTAAAAGCGATCCCCCCATTCAGGGATTAGTGATTATCCGGGAATCCAGATGATTAAGGGGGGGGAAAGAAATGCCAAGGAGAATCACAAAGAACATTCTTGAACTCAGGCTGCGGAGCGTTTCTCCGTACGGGGAAGAGACCGATGAGAACGTTTTTTCCGGAGATACGATCAGGTACCGTATCTCGCTTGGGGGACTCGTCCGGAAGGGGGCGGCCCTGACAATCCGCAATCGGCTGGACAAGAACCTTGCACACATCAGGGTATTCAACAAGGGTCAGTATGACCGGGCGTCCCACAGCATTACGTGGAATATCCAAGGGCCGGTAGGCAAGAAAGGTATTGCCGTTGAATTCGAGACCGTTATTCAAGCTCCCGGCAGGGTACTCAACCGGGCTTTCATCGAGGGGACCAAACTGGAAAAAACACCTTCCAATACTGTGACTATAACGGCAGCGGCCAGGCCGAAAGCCGGGTGGATCCCGCTCCTGCCGGATGCAAAAACCGGTGAACCGCCCCGGGTATATATGAAGGATGAGACAACGACGGGGATCACGGTAAGGGTTGATATCCCGGGTATTTTTGTGCGGGAGGTGCACCGGGACGGCCGGACCATGCAGTACATTACGCTGCCCGGACGGGGTTCCCCTGCCGGTGCCGGTAAACCCGGGCTTCCCGTTGTCCGGGAACTTATCGAGATACCGCAGGGTGTTTCTTTCAGCCCGGAGGTTGTCGAAACAGAAAATTCCATACTGGCCGGGTATTTTATCCCTCCCGCACAGCCTCTGCAGCCCATCAGTGACACGAGGACGATGCCATTGGCTTTTGATAAAACAGTCTATCATATGGATGCTGAATACCCGCTGACACCTGCAGTTGCAAACGAAGGGGATATCGGCGTCATCCGTGGACATCGT
>JBAVWM010000218.1:0-9462 GCA_049697815.1 Methanoregula sp.
ATCCGGGACAAATCGCTTCCCGGGAAGTGATAATAATACGGGCCGGACAGCTTCACGGCCGCAGGAATGACGTTACAGGTTTTTTGCACGAAACATCTTTTTTTTTGTCCCGCCAGTCCCGGATACAGGAACAATGAACACAACCTTCATCTGGTTGGATACAGAACATTGCGATCATGAGGAGTTGTCATGTTCTGCGGTGAATGCGGTACACAAAACCCGGATACCAACCAATTTTGCAAGAACTGCGGCAAACCCCTGCGGAGACCCCAGCAGGAACCCGCAGCGCACCAGGTGGCAACCCCTGTCCCGCCGGTGGCAGCGCCATCCCAGCCACAGCCTGTGTATTACCCCCTCCCACCGACTGGTGTACAACCACCGGAAGTTGTGGCGGATGTCCCGGTCAAACCTTCCCTGGAAAAGCGGATGATTCTGCTGGATGTTCTGAGTATACTTTTGGGGGCCGTATCCTGGTTCGTGTATCCCTATATCTGTGGTGTACTCGCCATTGTCCTTGGGGCAGTTGTCCTGTACAATTCCAGGAATAAAAAAGGTATATGGGCAATTATGGTGGCAATTCTGGGGATTATCGGGATCATTATCGGTCTTGCATCGATAATGGTAAACCTGTTCTACTTTTCGTTCTACCCCTCCGTCGAAGTGCCATTATAAAAAAAATTCCTGATTTTAAAAAAAAAAAGAATCAGGAGATTTTTGGTATATGCGTTTTTGGTGTATGCGCATACTGCAGGAGTGACACGGACAATCCTCCCGCAACGAGAATGATGGTGGCAACCACAAAGAGTCCCGATGCCACCGTAGTCAGAAGATCCAACGATACCAGTACCCCGAGAACAAGCAGCACCGCGATCGCAGCCCAGACACCCGCTACGGGTTTCATGTTCTGTATGGTCCAGCCCTTCCATCCCCGTCCCTGTGCCACCCCCATAATCGCAAGCACAAAGGGAAAAACGTAGAGACCTGCGTACATGGCACTTCCAATAATAAGGGCAACAAACGTGGCAAGTTCGGGATTGAATGCAAGGAATGAGTACCCAGCCTGTGACACCCGGACAATCCCAAGAAGCGGCGTCAGTATCACCTGCATAGCCGGTTTCGTGAACGGGTGGTCGTCGATATAGCCGGACACCCCGGGGCTGAACGAGTAATACCAGGTATTGAATCCCGGCATGAACCGTGAGCCGGTATAACTCTGGCTTATGGAATGATCCCGGAAGTCCCTCACTAACTGGACTTCACTGGCGAGGGGTGAACCAAACGTTGCTGTCACTATCAGACATCCACTACCAGTCGGCCCTTCCGTCCCCGTGTTCTTCACCAGATTGTCATACGTCTCTGCTCTGTCATACGCAGCGCTTTTACGCCTTACCAGGTCGTCCTTATCAACCTGGGCCATCGGCTGCGAACTCCAGTCATCGTATGTTTCTGACTTGGCATGCTCGATTTGGGCGAGGAGTGCTAATTTTTTAGGGTCGTATCCACCGTACGATTCCCGGTTCAGCAGCGGGTCCTTTGCAAACATTGTCTCCGCAGCATTGAAATTGTCAATTGCTTCCTGATAGTTCCCATTTTTCTTTGCATCCATACCTGCCTGTCTGAAATCCTCCCCACTCCATTGTGTTTTTGATTTTTCCTGCAGAAGATCCGGGAGGGCAATAAGCGGGACGGGAGTACTGCTACTGGCAGCAGCGACGGTAACCGGCAGGAGGGCCAGTAAAAAACAGGCAAGAATAAAAAACATTCCAATCTTCGGGAGCTCCATATACCATACATCTTTCAGGTCTGCATTAAACCTTTTGAATCCCGCTCGGGAATTCCATGGATATGCTCAAAGTCGAAAAAACGCCGGCACGGGTTTTTCATTTCCTGCCGAATGTGTCACACAGCATCCAGCAGGTGAACCTGCAACGGCGCTGCGCCATTCAAAGAGATTAACCGTTGGGAAAAAGAGAAGCTAAGCATGGCCGATGGTACTGCATTTCCGCAGGAGGTTTTTCTGCAGCAGGAACCCGCACGGGGGACGGTCAGTATATCCATGGATCCACGGGACGTAATCACCGGGGAACCCGCTCATCCGGAAAATTCCATGGAATGGTGGTTTGTGCAGGGTTCATTTCACGGTGCAGCGATCGGCCACCGGCATTTCATGATGAGTATCTTCCGTTTTGATCTTTCAAAAAACAGAACGTATACTGATGATAACTATTATCTCCTGCTCTCCGTACTGGACCCGGCTACGGGTAAACATTCCGTTATCAGCAGGGCAGAACACCGGGTCATCGACCGGTTCTGTGATTATACCCGTGGACTGCAATCCACCGGTCTTCATCAGGCTCTTGTTGAGACCTATATCAGGGAACTCAGGAATTACGGTCCACCTGCCCCTATCGAGCTTGATGAAGAAAAACCGCTCCTGGAACGGGACCCGTTCTCCTTCTCATGGACCGATGTGTCATTTCGTGTCGCAGATACCGGTATTTATCTCTCATTTCCCGGGACCGGTCAGAACGGGGAGTGCCGGTTCCACCTCAAACCACAATCCTCCCGCTATGCCATGGAAAATGTCGGGTCAATGCCTGGCAGGACCATGACGTATGCCACCCGGCCCCGGCTTACCTTGTCAGGGCACATGGGCGATGAACCCGTGCAGGGGTCCGCCTG
This sequence comes from Methanoregula sp., assembly GCA_049697815.1. Taxonomy (GTDB): domain Archaea; phylum Halobacteriota; class Methanomicrobia; order Methanomicrobiales; family Methanospirillaceae; genus Methanoregula. The sequence continues at coordinate 2,683 of JBAVWM010000218.1, forward strand.
GTTTGATCACCAGTGGGGCAACTCGGGCTGGTTCCTCTCCCGCCCTGACGGGGGAGACCTCTATGGGTGGGACTGGGCAGGTATCAATGGATCTGACGGTTCTGACTGGATCTTTTTAACATTCCGCGACCCGAAAAACGGTACCATACTCAACCGGTTCGCCGCGCTGTTCCGGGAGGGCCAACAGGTCCGGACGTTCCGGGATTTCACCATGCGGCCTGTACGATTCTGGACCAGCGGGAGGACGCATATCCGTTACCCGGTGGCACTGGAGATCGAAATTCCTGAAATTTCCGCACAATTTTGCCTCCAGCCGGTAACTGACGACCAGGAAATTCCGGTTCTGGGTTCCCTACGGGCGGTCTGGGAAGGAGCGGCAACCGTGTCAGGTTCAATCGGGAACAACCAGTTCTCCGGGACGGCAAGGCTTGAGCTCCAGGGATATGGCTATATATTTGATTTTCAGCAGTATCTCGAGAACCACGTCAGCCGGATACAGGAATGTATCGAATCGTTTCTTCCCACAGATATCGGAGGGGAGGATTTCCTGAGGTTTATCGGAACACCCTACGGAATTCATGATATAACGGCATGCAAAGAGACCATCATCCGGCCGTCGTGGGACCTGCTCTCCCGGGAGAGGAAAAACTGGCGGCCGGTATTTGGCATGCTCCTTCTCGAAACACTCGGGGTCAGTTCAGAAAAATACAAGATGCTCCTCTCGGTCGTGCCCGAACTGACCCACACCGGCACCCTTATCATCGATGATATTGAGGATAATGCCTCCATCCGTCGCGGGGACACGTGCATCCACCGCAGGTACGGGACGGATGTGGCCATTAATGCAGCGAACACATTGTATTTCCTCCCGTCAATCCTTTACGGCTCGCATCCCGATCTCTCGGATAAACAGCGCCTGGAATTTTACCGGATCACCCATAATTCCTTTATAAGGGGCCACTTCGGCCAGGCACAGGATATTTACTGGACGAAAAACCTGAATGAAGAGAACCTTGCCGTATGGACAAAAAACAGGATGGGAGAGAAGACCCTCCAGATGTACGAGTTCAAGACAGCTTCGGCAGCTGTTGCAACAGCGGAGGCGGGATGTATTCTTGCCGGATCGGATCTGGAGGTCCGGGACGCGTGTACCGCATATGCCCGGGCTCTTGGCATCGCATTCCAGATCACTGACGACATCCAGAGCTTTTGCCAGAACCCGGGGACAGGCGGTATGCCGGGGGATGACCTGGCTGCGGGAAAACTGACGTACGTGATTATCAGGGCGCTGGAACTGCTGGACGACCCGGACCGCTCCCGCCTGCGGCAGATCCTCTGTTCAGAGAACCTGCGGCAGGACCCGCGGGTCATAGAGGAGGGAATTGCCCTGGTCAGGAAGTCCGGATCCCTTGCAGAATGCCGGACAGAAGCGCTCGCGATGGGAGACCTGGCATGGCGGGACTTCTCCCGGAAGATCCCCCCTTCCGAGCCGAAGGTCATGCTCCGGTTATTCACGCAGAACCTGCTGGACCATACAGGGAGCGGATGAGCTGTGGGATTTCCCGAAAGCCTAATTCTTTTAACCTATGCCGTCCTAGTAGATAGGAGCGGGCTGGTAGATCAGTGGTAGATCGCTTCCTTGGCATGGAAGAGGCCGCGGGTTCAATTCCCGCCCAGTCCATCCCGTTCTGACAGGCCGGTTTTTGCTGTCAGGTACCGGATTCCCGTTTAACGTTGTTGGGTTTTTGAAATTATTGCCGGACGCGATCTCCCGGCCAATCATTCCGGGAGCTGTATTTGTGCTGCCGGGAAACCCTGATTGCGCAGAAATCCGGACTCTGCACCATAGAGCATTCCTCCGGAAGGCACGTTTCTTTCCGGCCCGGCCATCGTTGCATGTTCAAATTCCCTCAGGATACGTTTTACAGGACTCCCCACGATTCCGCAATTATGGCCAACAGGGATCCTCATGAAGTACTTTTTTATCATGCCAGAATAATCACTCACATACCATGCGTATCCACGATCTGATCCTGCCGGAAGACACGGTTTTTTTCACCCTGTTCAAGGAAATGGCGGAAAAAATAACCGAAGCATCCACGGTACTGAACGAGATTACCCATGAGCTTCCCGGAGGGACCGAGAAAGCACATCTCGTACGCCAGATCGAACATCACGGGGATGAGATAACAAGGAAGATCTACGAGCAGCTGAACGAGTCGCTCATTACCCCGCTCGAACCTGATGAGATCGCCCGCCTTGCTCCGGCTTTTGATGATGTCCTTGACAAGATAGACTGGGTAACGCACCAGCTCTGTAATTACGGCATTACCGAATCCAATGATGTGTTGAAGGAGTACTCCTACCTTATCCTCCTGTCAAGCACGGAAATTTCCCATGCAGTGGAAAGCCTGTCAAGCCTGAAAAATCCCGGTGATGTGAAAACCCATGCCATGGAGCTCAGCCGGATCTACAACATCTCTATGGAGCTTCTTTCGAGAGCCATCCTTGAACTGTTCAAGACACAGGATCTCCTGATGATCATCAAACTCAAGGATATCTATGAAGGGTTTGCAAAAGTCGTGGAGAAATGCAATGATGTCGGCCATGCGCTCAGTGACATTGCGATGGCACATTCATGACCGGGATGGACCCGCTCATCCTGTTTGGTATCATTCTCGCTCTGGTAATGAACTTTGTCAATGGTCTCAATGACGCCTCGCATTCGATCGCGACCGTGGTGGCAACAAAAGCACTCTCCCCGGCAAAAGCGGTGTTTTCTACAGCCATCTGCAACGTACTCGGCCCGTTCCTGTTCACGACGGCAGTCGCTGCAACAATCGGTACTGCCCTCGTGACAACGAGCGGGCTTACCCCTCAATCCATCATCGTAGCCATGGGTGCTGCCATCCTGCTGGTATTTGTGGCAACGCGGGCGGGCATTCCCCTCTCCAGCAGTCACGCTCTTATCGGCGGCCTCCTGGGAGCCGGTATTGCCGTTGCAGGTTTTTCCGCAATCATCCTGCCTACGTGGGAGAGCATGGTGGAAGTGATCATCAGCAGCCTGCTTGGGGCAGTGATCGGCGCCATCAGCCTTGGCCTGTTCGCTGCCTCGTTCAAAGAGGATATCCGTTTCGGGGCGATGGTGGGGGCGGTCTGCGGGGCGTTGCTCATCATCCCGGTTCTGATGATCCTCGGCATTATCCAGATCGAAGGGCTTCTTGCTATCGTCCTGTTTATCTTTATTTCCCCGGTCATGGGCATGGTCGGCGGCTTCATCTTCGACATCGTCATCTCCCATCTCTTCCGCCATTCCCGCCAGAACCGGATGAAGAGGATATTCCAGCCGCTGCATGTGCTGGCCTGCCTTATCCAGGCCACGGCCCACGGGGCAAACGATGGCCAGCACGCGGCGGGGGTTATTACCGCTCTTCTCGTTTCTTCAGGTATACTGATCACATTCGATGTTCCCCCGTGGGTCATCCTCGCATCGGCACTGGCGATCGGGCTCGGCACCTGTTTTGGCGGGTGGCGGGTCGTGGACAAGATGGCAAAGCAGATAACAAAGATCCGTCCGTACCAGGGATTCTGTTCTGCGACCGTGAGCAGCGCAATCCTTGTCATGGTTACGGATTATGGTATCCCGGTCTCATCGACCCAAGCCATCAACGGCTCGATCATCGGTGTCGGTGCAACACGGGGGAAGAATGCGGTGCAGTGGCGGGTTGTCCGCGAGATGATGACGGCATGGGTCATCACCATCCCGCTTGCCATGGTTGTTGCCTGGGCGGGGTATTTCCTGGTCTCGTTTGCGATCTCAATCGTATAGAGCCAGCGATATTTCGCTATATTTTTATTATCTGTCACCTATTACCGGTGGGTTTGTTATGGGTATTCGTGAATTGCTGATACCGCAGGATAAAGTTTTTTTCGATCTTTTCGAGAAACAGGCAGGGGTTGTGAAGGAGGCAGCGTGGCAGCTGGTGGCGCTGACCGAGGATTTTACCAATGTCAAAGAGAAACGCCACGAGATCGAGAAACTCGAGCACAAGGGCGACCAGATCACCCATGACATCTATGACCAGCTGAACCGCACGTTCATCACCCCGCTCGATCCTGAAGAGATCTCGCGGCTTGCCTCGGCAATGGACGAAGTGCTGGACTTTGTCGATGGTGCTGCAGAGAAGATGTATTACTACGGTATCGATGGTACCGATTCACATATGATCGAGCTCGCGAAACTGATCCATATGTCTGCCGGGGAAATAGAGAGCGCGGTCAAGGGTATCCGCTCGATCAAGGACCCGCGGTATGTCGATGAACGCTGCATCGAGGTGAACCGGCTCGAAAACCTTGCGGATGACGTGCTTGCCCATGCAGTGACCGACCTGTTCAAGACCACCGATGCAATCATGATCATCAAGCTCAAGGATATCTACGAGAACCTCGAGATCGCGACGGATTATTGCGAGGACGTTGCAAATGTGTTATCCGACATTGCAATCCGGCACTCATGAACGTGAAACCGGAGACCTGTGAGGGGATTGCATGATCGAACCAACGGTGGCACTCATCCTTTTCATTATCGGCATTGCTCTCGTCTTTGATTTCACCAATGGTTTCCACGACTCGGCAAATTCCATATCGACCGTGGTCTCGACCAAGGTCCTCTCTCCCCGCAGTGCGGTTGTCTTTGCAGCTTTTTTCAACTTTATTGCTGCATTCGCGTTTGGTGTTGCCGTTGCCAGTACCATCAGCAATATCATCCAGCTGAATATTGTTGACCCGGATCTCGTCCCTTACATCATCCTCGGGGCACTCATCGGTGCGATCTCATGGAACCTCATCACGTGGTTCTTCGGACTCCCTACTTCTTCATCCCATGCCCTTATCGGAGGATTAACAGGAGCCGGGATTTCGGCAGTGGGATTAGCCGCGATAAAATGGTCCACGGTCGGAAAGGTCGCCCTTTTCATGGTCGTCTCCCCGGTTATCGGCCTTATCTGCGGATTCCTTTTCATGGCGGCGATCCTCAATCTCACCAAAAAAGCAAACAAACAATCCGCTGAAAGCCATTTCAAGCGGCTCCAGCTCTTTTCCGCGGCAGCATACAGTTTCAGCCACGGCTCAAACGATGCCCAGAAGACGATGGGGATCATCGTCCCCCTTCTCTTCTCCATCGGGTATTATGGTACATCCGCTGACCCGAACAACCTCCCGGTCCCGTTTTGGGTGATCTTGATCTGCCATGCGGCGATTGCGCTCGGGACGCTCTCCGGGGGATGGCGTATCGTCAAGACTATGGGGTACAAGATCACCAAGCTCCGCCCCGTACAAGGGTTTTCCGCAGAAACCGCGGGTGCCTCCACAATCATCGGGGCTTCGGTCCTGGGTATCCCGGTCAGCACGACCCATATCATCTGCACGTCCATCATGGGTGTAGGGACAACCATGGGGACAAGCACGGTGAAATGGGGTGTTGCCCGGACGATCATGTGGGCATGGATCCTGACCATCCCGATTAGTGCTCTTATCGGCTATGTGGCATTTGCGGTAATCGGCGTAATAATCGGGTATTAATCTCCGGAGCCATGGGCCGGATGGGGGGTTGTTCCCCCTGCTCCCTCAGCGGGTGGGCACTACCCCCCATTTTGAGGATCTTTTGGCAGGATTCACTCTTTGTTTTTCAATCAGGATCCGATTTTTCCGGTAAATCGGTCCGCGATTTTATTTTGATGCTCTGTAGAAATCCTATTGCATCAGCTATGATCGCCCCCCTTGCGCCAGCCCTGCCCCCATTGGGGGCGGGGGCGCATGTGATGACTCTGCATTGCCTGCTCTGAAAAATTCTCCATTTCTGTGTACGGTAATACGGCATTATCGCAATTGGGGCGCCCAAGCGGCGGGGCGAAGCTCCTGGAGCGTCAAGTACCATGATTTCTCCAGAGCATCATTTTCAAATCGCGATCACGATCGCGATTGAAAACTGATCGCAGGATAACGCCACTCTCGTGAGCCGCCAGTTCAGGTTTATGCACACCTGTTTAACTTTTTGCAATCGGATCCCGATTTTCAAATTTCAATCGCGATCACGATCCCGATCAAAAAACATTCCGGAAAAATCGGATCCCGATTGAAAAACCGGCCCTGTGAAATGCTCACCGTCGTAAACAGGAAAAATTGGTTCAGACAAACCTGTTTAACTTTTTACAATTGGATCGCGATTTTTTCAGAAAAATCGATCAGTGATTTTATTTTAAAAATCGGATCCCGATTTTCAAATTTCAATCGCGATCACGATCCCGATCAAAAATCGTTCCGGAAAAATCGGGAATCGATTTTATTTTCCAAATCACCATCATGATCGCGATTAAAAACGGTTCCGGAAAAATCAGGGATCGATTTTCATTTTTTGCTGGTATGAAAAAGTGTCTTAAATATTTTCATTCTCATCTACGAACCAAGGGATTCATACCGCGCTCTGGAAAATTCATCCAGAAAGCTCTGACGCTCCAGAACCCCGCCCCCCCCGCTACCATCGCCGAGGAATCCAACAATTTACCTGAGAGAAGAATATGCGATCCGGCACTCCTGAAACAGTCCTTCCTTTCATTTGACCCTCCTGTATCACATCCTGCCCTGACTTCCGACTCTGGAAATTGTCCATTATTGTACAGCAAACGCCACTGAAATCGCCCCGATTGGCGGAAATAAGGGTAATTTAACGGTTTATGGTAAACCGTGTACAAAAACAGGGGGTTTTTGTACATAATTCCGGAA
>JBAVWM010000219.1:0-6594 GCA_049697815.1 Methanoregula sp.
GGAGAAAATACGTGTCCGGGCCAAACGAGAATGGCAATGTCCTCATCATGCGGGACCCGTTTGCTTCCGATGCCTACAGCGCGGAATCCTGGGGGCCGATGGAGACGATTGACGATTTTGTAAAAAAAGCGCTCGCCCGGATCCTTGAAGACAAGAATGCGGCAGACAGGGGAGAGGAGGAAGGTTGCGGGACCGGCTGCGGCTGAACCGTTCCCCGAAAAACCTTTGCGGACTATGAACCCGTTACCGCCATCATCAAAAATTGTGCTCAGGATCCTCGGTAAGGAAGGTGCGATGACCCACAAGGACCTCGTGAAAAAAACCCACTGCAGCCCGAGAACTGTACGGTACGCCCTGAGGAAACTTAAAGAGAGAAAACTCCTCATCGAGAAGATGAACATGCAGGACATGCGACAGATCATTTACCAGTTCCGGGTGACTTCCCTGCCGGAAACCGGGACCGTGGACAGCTGAACGGGAGGGATGAAGTTCCCTGACCCCCTGCGCCGCCTTGACGATGAACTGAACACACGCGAACTCCATCCCGGAACCGGGTGAATACCCATGAAAGTCACGATCGACCGTAAAAACTGTACCAGCTGTGGTACCTGCTGGGATACCTGCCCGGCTTTCTTTGAAGAGAACCCGGATGATCATTTCAGCCAGGTTATCGAAAAATGCCGGCTCAACGGCACCATTGCAGAAGGTGCTGCCCCGGATGATTTGGAGGCCTGCGTAACCGAGGCTGCAGATCTCTGTCCCGTGCAGATCATTACGCTTAAGGAAACCTGAAGAGGCGGTAAACTCCGCCGGGAAGATTTATGACGGTTGAACCATTCGCTATAACCGTACCGGATGAAGTGCCTGAGGATCTCCGGGAGAGGCTGGATACGACCCGCTGGCCCGTTCCCTCCCGGACGGAGGCATGGATAAGAGCAGCGGGGTATCATGCTGTTTGAACGGTTTGTATCGGAAGGGATCGCCCACTTTTCCTACTTCATCGGGTCGGGAGGAGAGGCTGCAATTATCGATCCCCGGAGGGACTGCGAAGTCTATCTCACCTGTGCAGCGGCAAACGGTATGAGAATCACGGGAATTTTCGAGACCCACCGCAACGAAGATTATGCGATTGGATCCGGCGATCTCTCCGGGATCTGCGGGGCACCTGTCTATCATGGGGCTGCGTTGCCATTCGGGTATGGAATCCCTGTCCGTGAAGGCGATCGGTTCACATTCGGCGATCTGGTCCTGAGCGTCCGGGAAACCCCGGGCCATACCGATGAAAGCATCTCCCTCGTTGTCACCGACTCTGCACATCCCGGACACCCGTACATAGTATTTACCGGAGATCTCCTGTTTTCCGGGGATACCGGCCGGACCGACCTCGGGGGGTACGGGACACGGGAAGCAATGGCCGGCGCCATGCATGACAGCATTTCCAGGATCCTGCCCCTCGGGGACGGGACTATCGTTTGCCCGGCACACGGAGCGGGGTCGGTATGCGGGAGTGCAATACAGGACCGTCCCCTGACCACCATCGGTTTTGAGCGGATGACGAGTCCCTCCCTCGTGCTGGACCGCCCTGCGTTTGTGAGCCGGAAAAATGCCGAACACCATTACTTCCCCCCCTACTTCCGGACCATGGAACGGTTCAACAAGGACGGGTGGCCAAACCTTTCTTTAAAATCGCCGGACCCGATAACGCCGGCAGCTCTTAAAGACCTCCTGAAAACAACGGTGCAGGTCGTCGATATCCGGTCGCCCACCGGTTTTGCCGCCGGGCATATTCCCGGGAGCCTCTCGATCTGGCGGGAAGGGATTCCGGCGTTCATCGGCTGGTTCCTCAATTACGATGACAAGATAGTGCTGGTCGACGACTTCAATACCGGTCTTGATTCGATACTGCCGCATTTCATCCGGCTCGGGTACGACAATCTCACCGGGTACCTGGCCGGGGGATTTATTGAATGGGCAAAGCTCCCCGGGGAGACCGCTTGTATCGGGACCTGTTCCGTGCAGGAGGCGGTCCACACGATACAACGTGATTCCTTGTTTGTTCTTGATGTGCGCGATATCAGGAACAGGGACAGGCAGGGCCATATTGAGGGTTCGCACCATGTTTATGTCGGGGAACTCCCGCAGCACCTTGCTGAAATCCCAAAAAACCGCCCGGTCCTTGTCCATTGCGACGCAGGCTATAAAAGCAGTATTGCAGCAAGCATCCTTGTCCGGCACGGGGTAACCCGGGTGACAAACATGCTCGGGGGATTTACCGCATGGAAGAGAGCGGGATATCCGGTGCAAAAGTAAGTGCTTTACAAGGAATACCTCTTTTTTCCCCAAACGTGATACTTTTTTTTATTTTGGGACTGACTCCCCCGGCCGATTGCCTGACGTGCGAATCCGGTTCTTCACAGAATAATCAGGATCATATCGATCGGAAAGCGGGTCGTTGCTCTCACACCGGGTATGAAAGCCAGCCCGGCAACCTCATGGGAATAGTTCCGGGAATATTCCGAAGTAAGTACAATGTTTTGCATTGCCGGCACGAAATAACCGGAATTATTCATGGGAGGGAGTTCATCACAAACTACCGTATCCTCCTTTTCAGTGATGGTATTTCCGGTTCGCGCAGGGCCATTGCCCATCCCCCCGCACGGCTGGTAGTGCCCCGCCCTGCGGTTCTGCCCGGAAGAGTTCATACCGGGAAAAAATAATCAGAACCGTCTGTTATTTGAGCAGGAGATCGCCAGCTTCCTTGAGCGAAATAACCGGGGAAATCCGTCCGGTATTATTGGTGAGCATGATCCCCGAGAAGAATGCCGCAACAGACTTGAAATCCTTCGCATCGAGGATAAAATAGAACGTGTGTTCATTCGGACATACATAGGCACCGCGAATCGTTATCCCCAGGGTCTTTGCAAGGTCATCCATTCCCTTGGTCCAGAGCTTGAACTCAGTGGCAAATTCCTTTCTTGCGGGGCACAATTCCGGCGGATGAATCAGGGTGGCTACAAACATCATGGTTTTTCACCATTCCCCATTGGGGCAAATCTTTTGATATACCTATCTGCCGTGACAACGTGAGGTCATGGGTTTATACCGATATATTCAAAGTGCGCTTACGATTCATACACAATTTTACTGCATAGGAATGTCGAACGTTCCCGGTCGCTTTTGAAATACCGGAGGGATAGTACCCGCATTCCCGGCTCCCGTCATCCCATACCTTACGAACAGCGAAATCAGGCACCGTTGTCGCCCTGCCTGGTACCTGTGCCCTGCCGAACGGATGCGTCACGCTGTACAGGATTACACCGGGTTCACCGATACCTGTCAAAATCTGTAACCGGGAGATAGCTATAAAATGAAAGAGGGGCATGAGGTTCGTTATGGCAGAACCTGTTGATGCAATACGGGCATTTCATAATGCGTTCAGGAAAGACCTGGAGCATATCGATGCTGCCGCGTTCAACGCGGCAAAAGGAAAGGAGGGTTTCGATGCCACGCTCGGGCGGTACCGGTTCTTTAACGAAATCCTTTTCTGGCATGCCGACGGGGAAGAGAAAGCGGTCTTTCCCGCAATCGAGACCGTCGCACCCCTTGTTGCTGAAGCGTACCTGAGGGATCACCGAGGCCTGGATGCGGCATATGAAGAACTGGATAGATCGTATGCTGCACGCGACCCCCTGAAAACCGCACGAGCGAGCGCTGCCTTCCGTTTCCACCTGAACATCCACCTGGCCAAGGAAGATGCCCATCTTTACCGGATTTTCCGGGAACGGATCTCCCTGCCCGATCAGGGCAAAGCGCTGGGTATCATGGCCGGTACTATCCCTCAGGAGCGGTTTGCGGAAGTGGTATCCTGGCTCTATCCATTGATCGGCGATGACGATCGTGAGAATATGACCCGGATCTGGCAGATGATGATGCCGGCTCCCGTCTTTGCCGGCACAAAGGAGCTTATCAGAAAGGCAATCCCGGATGACTGGGCAGAACTCACCCGCCGCATTCCGGCATTGCAATAATCCGCGGCGGTGAGGAGAGGCGATGTGTGCCGGAGGCTGCCTCCATTTCCCGGGTCCGGGGGTGCTTTAAGACACCGCTCATCATCACGAACGTGCGGGTGCCGGAGCAGGAATTGTTCTGACCCAGGTTTGAGAATCCCGGCCACATTCATCAGCAGGAGGCGGATTGCGATCAATGCCGTATTGTCGAGATACCTATTGTTGAAAAGGTGGCCGGAAAAGTCTCTACAACCGGGAGACAACCTTTTTTAAAAAGTGATACTACGGGAGCTGGAAGTTTTCTCTCCTTAATACAATGACCGGGAGACACTTGTGTCTCCGCTCCCTTTAATCCCTTTGACAATAACGTAATATCTTCCCTGCCCCGGGTCCTCAATCTGGATACCTGCATCGGAAGAGGTTCTGGATGTGGATGCTATGAAATCGAATTTATTATTCTCAAGGGAGGGAACATAATTAAATCCCACGAAATTATCATATGTGCCGCAATCGTAGTGGTTTAACATGGAAGGATGCATTTATAATTGCAAAACCGGACTGTGCTTAACACACGGTATCACAAAGGCAGAGGAAGAGAAAATCGCAGCCAAGGCAAAGTCTGACGCAGAATATTGGGCAATGGTCGCTGAATATAAACGCAGACGTGAGGAAGCAGACAACACGGGTATTAATGTTGTTCCAATCATTCTCGAAGACAATCCCGTTATCGAAGTTGAAGGAATGTTCTTTAACAAAAATCAGATTGCAAAAGAGGATGAGCCGCAGAAAGAACTCGTTATTAAGAAAGATGTTCTTGACCGCTCAACCAGTTATATCCTGGGACGGTTTAAGTTTGATATTCAGAATCGCGCAAAGATCGTCTTTGAAGTAGATATTGATGGTCGCAAGATTGACGGGTTCGGAACTAACCTCCCGTATCAGGAAAAGTCTGGTGTCTATGATACTACTCTGTTTAAATATCCAAACTGGACAAAAGCCAACAGCGACGGAACTCACAAAGTTCATGTTAAGGCCGGTCTGATTACTGGTATTGCTGAATCCCAACTCGGCCTCATTACCTGGGGTAAGGTAAAAGCAATTACAGAGGCGGATTTCACCATTAAACTTCTGCCTCATGAAATCATAGATTGAAGTGTCCTGTCTGTGTCGGGAGCAGTGAACGGGAGGGGGAATTCGGTCCTTGTAAGGGCTCCGATTGCCCTCCGGAGGGGGTGATCCGGTGAAGTACCGGCAAGGTGAGGCTGAACAGCATAGCAATTCACCAGATGAAACTGTTGGTGGATGATGCGGGTATCCGTAAGATTGGTGGGGGGAAGGGAAAAAGCCCGGACGATTTCGCGGGCAGTTGCCGGAGAAATAATCCACTCTCCCGGTGGATAATCCAGGATCTGGTGAAACAGCATTTTCCATGGCTGGAACTGATGAGAATGTTTGTTTATTTCAGGTAATTCCCGTGACGGCTGGCAACACACGGGGCTGTATCCCGGGAAGTGTCATACCGGAGCAGGGCTTTTCCGGATTTTTGTTTTAATTCCCGGTGACCGGATACCCGGGCGTGTTTCTCATGAGCTCTTTCAATCTTCCTGAAATTTTCTTCCCCGACCATGGATTTGATGAGCGCATTGTCAAAGTCCTCAAGGCATTTTACCAGCGGAGATTCGACATTGATGGAATAGAGCCAGGTCCTTCCCTCTTTCCGGATCGTTACCATGCCCTGTTCCGATAATTTCTTCATGGTTTTTGCAATGGACTGCCGGGTGAGCTGGATTTCATCGACAAGCCCGGCCATATCAAATTCGATGCCGTACATCGGCAGCAGGAACTGCAGGAGCCGGGTTTCGCAGGTATCTCCGAACAGGCCCTCAAATGGTTGTTTCATGATTGTCACCGGTGTTCTGACAGATGGCTTATATTTCTTCATAAGATATTTTTTACATCCGGAAAATGCTCTTTCCCAGTTGTTCGCGGACATGGTATAAAATTGTTGTTAAAAAAAATTAACAGAACCGGCAGTATCAGTTCAGATGGTGGACCCTGCTGCCCCCAAGCGGGGTAACGTTCAGCCCATGGTCTTTCATGACCGAATATGTTTTACCAAGATCGGCGATGTAATATTTGGGATTGTCTTTTTTGATGGCCGCGATGTATCCCTGGTTCATCAGGTTCGCTATGGCTGCATCGAAGTCCTGATCGTATTTTTTCCGCAGGATTTTTTTGAGTTTCACGCTGTGATAGCCGGCATCGGTTCTGAAATTTTTGTTGCGGTAAAGGATGTAGAGAATCTGGATTTCCATGCCGGTCAAATCATGGCATGAGAAATAGTATGATCCGGAAAGGTATAAAGAAATATTTTGTCCGGAATTTCCTGAAAAAACCGGGAATCTTTCCGGAAATTTTCCGGCATTGTCCGGACATTGTCTGGAAAATTAAGCTGGTCCCACGTTGCCGGGTAAAAATCCTGCTGCAAAAGATCATAATTTTTACATCAGGAAAAAACCATAAAATTTCCGGAAAAGTGTACAACCCAGGAACCATTTTCGGACAATTCCTGCAAGTGCTCTTGAGC